>CAYRAL010000095.1:0-5502 GCA_964422235.1 uncultured Candidatus Epulonipiscium sp.
TGTTTGAATTTGAAAAACCTAGTATTGAAATCAAGGAACTATCCCAAGATGGGAAATATGGTTGTTTTGTAGTAGAACCTCTAGAACGAGGTTACGGAATTACATTAGGAAATAGTTTAAGACGTATTTTATTATCCTCTCTACCTGGTGCGGCAATAAGCAGTATTAAGGTAGATGGTGTTTTACATGAATTTAGTACAGTTCCAGGACTTAAAGAAGATATCATGGAATTGATTCTTAATTTAAAAGGACTTGCAATCCTAGATAATAGTGATGATCCAGAACCTAAAACAGCTTATATTGAAGCCAATGGTGAAGGCGTTATTACTGGTGCAGATATAAAATGTAGCTCAGATATTGAAATTATCAACCCAGATCTATACATTGCAACATTAAATGGTGGTTCTGATTCTAGATTATATATCGAAATGACAATTACTAAGGGTAGAGGATATGCTGGAACAGGCGATCCTAATCAAGAAGCAATGCCAATTGGCGTCATTTTAGTAGATGCTAGTTATACGCCTGTAACACGTGTGAACTTTATGCTAGAAGATACACGGGTAGGGCAAGTAACAGATTATGATAAACTAACCCTAGAAGTGTGGACAAACGGAACAGTTAAGCCAGATGAGGCTGTAAGCCTTGGTGCAAAAGTACTTAATGAACATTTAAATCTATTTATAGATTTATCTGAGAATGCACGTCATGCTGAAATCATGGTAACTAAAGAAGAAGATACCAAGGAAAAGGTACTTGAAATGAGCATTGAGGAACTAGACTTATCAGTACGTTCTTATAATTGCTTAAAGCGTGCAGGTATTAATACTGTTGAAGAATTAACTAACCGTACCGAAGAAGAAATGATGAAAGTGCGTAACTTAGGAAAGAAATCCCTAGAGGAAGTCTTAGCTAAGCTAACGGAACTGGAATTAAATTTAAAACCAAATGAAGATTAAGAATGACGTAAAGGAGGTTGAGGAATGGCTGGACATAGAAAACTTGGGCGTCCTACAGACCAACGTATGGCGTTACTAAGAAATCAAGTAACAAACCTGATTTACCACGGAAAAATAACAACAACTGATACAAGAGCTAAAGAGATCCGTAAAATGGCAGAAAAATTAATTGCTATGGCTGTAAAAGAAAAAGATAATTATGATGAAGTTACAGTTACAGCGAAAAGTCCAAAAAAGGATGCTGATGGCAGACGTATTAAAGAAGAGATAGATGGTAAAAAGGTGACTGTTTACGAAGAAATTGAAAAAACAATCAAAAAAGACCATTCATCTAGACTAAATGCAAGGAGAAAAATGCTTAAAGTACTTTACCCAGTAACTGAAGTATCTCCTACAAAGAAAAGACAAGCAAAACGTGTAGATTTAGCAGAAAAATTATTTGATGAAATTGCTCCTAAATATGTTGACCGTAATGGTGGTTACACAAGACTTATCAAAATCGGACCACGTAAAGGTGACGCAGCTGAAGAAGTAATTATTGAGCTAGTTTAATACAGAGGGATTAAGATGTCGTCTTAATCCCTTATTTGTATTTATTTATAGTTGATTAATGGATGAGATATGTATTAATATGTAAGTTAAAACAGTTCATTTATGGCAGTTTTAATTTACTTATTAATATATAAGAGAAATAGGTGATAAAATGGAGCAAATGGTAAAAGCACAAAATATAACATTCAAATATCATAAACATAATGAACAAGGAGAGATAGAAGAGTCCTTTACTGCCCTAGATCATCTAAACTTGGATGTAAAAAAAGGGGAATTTGTTGTTATAGTAGGACATAATGGATCAGGGAAATCAACCTTTGCAAAACATTTAAATGCAATCCTTACGCCTATGGAGGGGATATTGTTAATCAAAGGCATTGATACAAAAGATTCAGCTAGGATATGGGACATTAGGCAGATTGCAGGTATGGTATTTCAAAATCCAGATAATCAAATTGTTGCAACAATAGTAGATGAAGATATAGCATTTGGGCCAGAGAATCTAGGAGTCCCTCCTAAGGAGATAAGGGAAAGGGTTGATAAGGCTCTAGAAGCAGTTGAAATGACAGAGTACAAAGATCATTCTCCTAATTATTTATCAGGTGGACAAAAGCAAAGGGTGGCTATTGCTGGCGTACTTGCTATGAAACCAGAATGTATTGTTTTTGATGAACCAACTGCTATGTTAGATCCGGTTGGGCGAAGAGAAGTATTAAATACTATTCATAAACTAAATAAAGAAGAAGATATAACCATTATTCATATTACTCATTATATGCAAGAAGCAATCCATGCAGATAGGGTTATTGTAATGGAAGAAGGCAACATGGTAATGGAGGGAACCCCTAGAGAAGTCTTTTCCAAAGTAGGAGAACTAAAAGAACTTGGACTAAGTGCACCAGATACAACGACACTTGCCTATGAACTTCAAAAACGTGGGATTGATATTAGTACAGAGGTACTGTCTATAGAAGAGGTGGTGGATGCTATATGGCAATTAAACTTAAAGATGTAACCCATGTCTATAATCCTGAAAGCCCCTTTGAAAAAGAAGCCTTATCTGATGTAAGCCTTCACATTCCCAAAGGTCAGTTTGTAGGACTTATAGGACATACAGGATCAGGTAAAAGTACACTTATACAACACTTAAATGGGCTGATGAAACCAACAAGTGGAACCATCTATATTAATGGAAAAGATATACACAGTAAGGAAATAGAGCTTAAGGATATAAGACAAGAAGTAGGACTTGTTTTTCAATATCCAGAATACCAACTATTTGAAATGAGCATCTATAAGGATGTGGCATTTGGCCCTAAAAATATGGGTTTATCTGAGGAAGAAATCAAGGAAAGAGTCAATACGGCACTGGCAATGGTAAACATTAAAGAAGAAATGTTTGAGAAATCTCCCTTTGAACTTTCAGGGGGCCAAAAGCGAAGAGTAGCTATTGCAGGGGTTCTGGCTATGAAACCAGATATCCTTATTTTAGATGAACCAACAGCAGGTCTTGACCCCAAAGGAAGAGAAGAAATTTTAGATCAGATTAGCCAGATGCACAAGACTTTAGGCATTACTGTTATTTTAGTATCACACAGTATGGAAGATGTAGCCCGTTATGTAGATCGGTTAGTCGTAATGGAAAAAGGCAAAATTGTATTAGATGGGAAACCAAGGGAAGTTTTTAATCACATAGATCAATTAGAATCTATTGGACTTGCAGCACCCCAGATTAGGTATATTATGCAGCGTATAGCTCAAAAAGGGATGACTATTAAAGCAGATGTTCTGACAGTAGAAGAAGCGGCAGATATCATTGCTGCATATCTAAAGCAAGGAGGGAATAAGAAGTGATTAGAGATATTACTATTGGACAATACTACCCAAGCAACTCTTCTATTCATAAATTAGACCCTAGAGTTAAGATACTATCTACATTTGCATATATTATTTCGCTGTTTCTTGTAGATAACTATATTGGTTACTTGGTCATAGCCTTATTCGTATATCTACTAACAAAAATCTCTAGAATTCCCTTAAAGTTTATCTTGAAGGGGCTCAGAGCAATTTTTATAATCATTTTATTTACAGTTGTCTTGAATATATTCATGGCACCAGGGGATACAATCCTATATGAATTTGGGTGGGTTAAAGTAACACTTGAGGGTCTTGAACTGGCTATTAAGATGGTAGCAAGACTCGTACTACTTATTGTAGGATCATCCTTATTAACCCTTACAACGTCACCTATAGAGCTTACAGATGGCATAGAGGCATTACTTAAGCCCTTTTCAAAAATAGGGGTACCAGCACATGAGATTGCCATGATGATGAGTATTTCTCTTAGATTTATTCCAATCTTGCTTGAAGAAACAGATAAGATTATGAAAGCTCAAATGGCAAGAGGGGCTGACTTTGAAAGTGGCGGCCTAATTAAACGTGCCAAGGCTTTAATTCCTATTTTAGTGCCTCTATTTATATCCGCCTTTCGAAGAGCAGATGAACTAGCTATGGCAATGGAAGCGAGATGCTATCGTGGTGGTGAAAACCGTACACGAATGAAAAAACTTGTTTTAGAAGGAGCAGATTATTTAGCTGGAATGGTTATGTGCTGTTTAATTGTGGTAGCCAAGTTATTATAGAATGAGGAATATAAATGGAACAAATAAAGCTAATCGTTTCATATGATGGGACGCGTTACTATGGATGGCAAAAACAAGATCATGTGGTAAGTATCCAGGAAGAATTAGAAAAAGCGTGCACAGAACTGTTCAAGCAAGAGGTAATAATTCAAGGAGCAGGAAGAACAGATGCAGGGGTACATGCCCTAGGTCAATGTGCTACCTTTATGGTAGATACAACTATCCCAATGGAAAGGGTACCTTTAGTGTTAAATAGAATATTACCAGCGGATATTGTTGTAACCAGTGCCCAGAAGGTATCAGAAAGATTTCATGCCAGATATTCGGCAAAAAGCAAAACATATAAGTACCAAATTATGAATGCAGATTATCCTACGCCGCAAATGCGTAATTATGCTGCCTTTGTACATATTCCACTGAATGTGGAAGCCATGAACAAAGGCGCTCAATATTTTGTAGGAACCCATGATTTTGTAGCATTTTGTGCATCGCGAAGTACTAAAAAGACCACGACTAGAACCATTCATTATGCAAAGATAAGTCGAAATGATCAGATTGTTACATTTGAGGTATGTGGTAATGGTTTTTTATATAATATGGTTAGAATTATGGTAGGAACCTTGATACAAGTGGGGATAGGTAAGCTTGAACCATCCGATGTTAGTAGAATTATAGTATCAAAAAATCGCAAAAATGCTGGTACAACAGCGCCAGCATGTGGACTAACCATGTGTCATGTAGAATATTAATTTAAAAATAAAAGGTCACTAAAAACTCACTAATTAATAGAGTTTTAGTGACCTTTATTAATATGTGAGTAAATATTGTACTTTAGTTCAAAATTTCAGACAATATAACCGTTTTTTCGGATAGTCTAGGACTTATGCCTAAGTAATAATGTAATTACAAACATAAATTGAGGAGGAATAGGTATTCAAAAAGGGTTTATGAAAAAGGGGCTTGCACTAGTTTTATTATTGACAATAGTAATGTCTATAGCAGGATGTGGGGGAAAAAAAGAGGAATCCAGTAATTTAGTTATATATTGTCCTCACCCACTAGAATTTATTAATCCACTAGTAAGTGAATTTGAAACACAAACAGGTGTTTCAGTAGAGGTAGTGGCTGCTGGTACGGGAGAACTTTTAAAAAGAGTAGAATCAGAACAAGGGAATGCTTTGGGGGATGTTTTCTGGGGTGGATCTCTTTCTACAATGGAACCTCAAAAGGACTTATTTGAAGACTACCAATCAGAAAATGAAGAATATGTATATGATAATATGAAAAACGTAGAAGGACCATTAACACGATTTACCAATATACCAAGTGTTATTATGGTTAATACAGAT
>CAYRAL010000096.1:0-5461 GCA_964422235.1 uncultured Candidatus Epulonipiscium sp.
CATGAACACTATATTCAAGCACGGGCAACAGCTGTCTATCGTTATTGGTATGAAATTACCAATAATAATTCACATACATCTTTATATTATTACAATCATATTGCACCATATCCTTTATTTTTATATTTAAGTCAAAATGAGGCGTATAAAGCTTTTATACATCCACTTCTTAAAGAAATAGAAACTTATGATAACAATAATAATACAGACTTTTATTTAACATTGGACACTTATTGCAAAAACTTATTTCTAAAAAATGAAACGGCAGAAAATCTTCATATCCATAGAAATACTTTAAATTATCGTTTAAGTAGAATTGAGGAATTATTTAAATTGGATTTAAAGGATTTTCAAACATTATTGCATTTATTGATTAGTTTAGAAATAAGTGTATACTGATTATATTTTTTCATATAAAAAGAGGCTATACATTTTTTCTGTATAGCCTCTTTTCTTATATCTATATAAACAAGGGGTTAAATTGACATACCTACTCTTGCGCCTTCATATATTGCCTCTAGCGCACTTCTAGCTTCTTTTGCATCACCGATTAGGTATACTTCTTCTGCTAGGTTTTCAACATCTTCAAATTGAGCTTCTGCTTTTGACCCTACTGCAAAGATAATATGATCAAAACCTTCTAATGTAACTTCTTTTCCAGCCTGCTCTGTATAAACTGTATTGCCTTCTATACGTGTTACTTTAGTGTTTGTGTATATTTCAATTCCTGCTTCCTTAAATCTCTTAAGCAAATCATCACGAACTGTCATATATAAGTCTAGGGCAATGTCTTCTCCCATTTCAACAACTGCTACTCTATCACAATAATCTTTACAGAATTCAGCTGTTTCTGATCCTACCATTCCTCCACCAATGACAAGAGCACTATTGGCCAATATTTTCTTACCTACTAATACATCATTAGCCATGAAAACGTTGTCTGCATCTTTTCCTGGTATATCTAATTTAAATGGTGTTGCTCCTGTTGCAACGATTAGAACATCAGGTTTTTCTGCCTTTATAAATTCTGTATCTACTTTTGTATCGTAGACCATCTTAACACCATGTTTTTCACACATATGCTTATAGTGTTTGATAGGTCCTACCAATTCTTGTTTAAATGGAGGGTAAGAAGCTATTAGGAATTGTCCTCCTGTTTTACTGACATCATTTTTTTCGTATAATGTTACATCATGGCCTCTTTCAGCTGCTATCCAAGCTGCTTCTAATCCTGCCACTCCCGCTCCAATGACCATTACTTTTTTTGGATTATCAGTTGGACCATATTGAACATCTCTACGATTGTTACTCATTGGATTAAATATACAGGAAACGCCCCAGTCCCCTTCTTGTAATGTATCATGGTCGTTAAATGACATACATCTTTGTGTACAACCAACACATGGTATGATATCATCTAAGTCTCCCCCTGCCATCTTATTTGGGAAATTCGGATCTGCTATTGATTGGCGTCCTAGACATATAAAGTCGCAATCTCCACGTTCAATTGTTTGTTCTATAATAACTGGTTCTGAAAATCTTCCTGCTAGTCCTACCGGTATATTAACTAATTCTTTTATTCTTCTACAAATTCTCCAGTTCCAACCTTGTTGCCAAGCTATTGGCGGTACGATTACATCCCAAGATGCATAGGTTCCTGCTGAGATATTGAGAGCATCTGCCCCATAATCTTCCATTAATCTAGCAAATACCACTGCCTCTTCTTCCTCAATACCGCCAGTTCTTCCCTCTACTGAGTCTATTCTAACGATAATGGCAAAATCTTCACCACATTCTCTGCGGATACCTTCTATAATGAGCTTGTGGAAATATGATCTGCCCCTTACTCCTCCACCAAATTCATCAATTCTCTTGTTGGTCCGAGGGCTCATAAATTGTAATCCCATATAACCATGGGCACTGTGAAATTCTATTCCGTCAAATCCTGCTTTTTTACATCTGACAGCAGATTGAATGTATGCGTCTATTAATTCATAAACTTCCTCTGTTGTATATTCATTGACAGGTTCTCTATAAACGACTGAAGGAATAGATGAAGGTCCTGTTGGGGTTTGTCCAATCATTGCAGATGTGGTTTCTCTTCCGGCATGGTGAAGTTGAACAATAGCCTTTGCTCCTCCAGAGTGAATCGCATTTGCCAACTGTTTTAGTCCTGGAATATATTTATCTGAATATAGTCTTGGCTGCCCTGGCATACCTGGACCTCTCTCATCTACGGCAGCAATTTCTGTAATAACCATTCCGAAGCCGCCTTTTGCACGAGAACCATAGTAGTCACATGCCATTTTACCAATTGTTCCATCTTCCTCACACATGGCAGAATCCATAGCCGGTACAACTAAACGATTCTTTACTAACATATTACCAATATACATAGGTTTAAAAGTTGATTCAAAGTTCATCTTATGCACTCCTATCTTTTATTTGTTAATCTGTTTATTGATCTTCTTGTTAAAATTATAACACGCATATAAATACCCTTGCTATATTCATAACGACAAATAATTAACAATCCTTAGTGCAATTTGACAAAGCTATGTTCAATTTGTCTTTGGAGCTAGCTTGTATTTTTAAGGTCTAAAGCTTGTACATCTCCAGTACCATTACCGTAAAGGTCACCACACATCCCATACACATGCTTATGATATATGATAGCTTTTGTAGTTTAGCACTTGTAAGATATGGCCATTTTCTATAGAGTTGTACTGCACATCCTATTGGTACTAGTGCTAAGATAATGCTGGCAATAATATTAACCATTAAGGATGAATAGGGTGCCGATGACATCATCTTATTTCCTACAGATAGAATATTAACCACTAGTAGTAAAATACCAGAACAAAGTATCACTTCATATTTCTTAAAAGAATCCTCTATACTTTCACATCCCTTAATCTTTTGAATAACAAATCTGATAATATTCACAAGGAGTATAAACACACTCCAAAATACAGCGATTATTAATAATATGGTGGCTATTGCACATGCCCATATATCTCCATCTGCTTGCATTGTCTGACCATAGACAGATGATAATGTCTTTACGCCATGATTGTTAGCGTATCTTGCAAGATGATCCACTTTATATAGACCTGATTGCATGGTTAGGACAAAGCTATTGGGAGCAATCTGTTTACCGTACCGCTCTAGCATTCCTGGAAGGCTAGAGCTCAAATTACCATCTTCATCAACTGAATAAGGCTGTAAGTTAATAAGCGTATACATTTTTGCGATTCCACTACGTGTTGTTCTCGCAGAATAATAAAGTCCGCTTATTTCCCTTGTGTTGCTTCTTCCATCTTCAAATACCATTGCCCCTAGCTCGCCATATATCATTGGTGGTATTCCGTAGTTATAGGTACACTCACTAGCTTGATTGGTCATGATTACTGTCCCAACACATGAAATAGGGTCAAAAATTAGATAGGTGGAATACATACTGGTGTTTCCACCGTGTCCAAGAGCTTGCACATTATATTCATGAGACCAAAGACCATGGTTTATATAATCAACTTCGGAAGCCGGATATTTTAATGTAGGTGATAACATTTTGGTTAAGGTTTCTTTCTTCTTAAATAGCTTCTCACTTCCATCACTGTTTGGCAACAATGCTTTGGCAAACTTTATAATGTCATCTAATGTTCCTGCTGTTGAACCTGCAGGATATAAATTCAAATAAAATAGCCCTCCTTCCATTGGCATAAGGTTATAGGTATAACCCTCTGCTTCAAGTAACTTGGACTTAACCCAGGGATTGTCAGAATATATGGGATCGAGTCCAGTACGATTCATATTTAATGGCTGAAATATGTGTTCTTGTACATATTCATAAAAAGCTTGGCCACTTATCCGCTCAACAATATAGCCTGCTAATGAAGTACTCCAATTAGAATAGGCACTTACCTGGCCAGGCTTGTAAACCTGGTGAGGTTCTGTAACTTTCAAAGCATCTACTAAAGGCAGTATTCCACTTTCATTCTCAGCACATATTTGAAAAACAATATCTTCAAATCCAGCATTATGATTCATTAAATTAATCATAGTAATTGGTTCATCATACTTTAATTTTGTAAAAAAATCGTCTGGCAAATATTCTTTAATGTCTCGCTCTAAATCAATTTTTCCTTCTTCCCAAAGTTGCATCACACTTACCCATGTTAATAATTTGCTCGTTGAACCCCATTCGTATACAGTTTCATCATCTGCTTTTAATTGGTCTTCAATATTAGCATAGCCATATGCTGTTTTATATATTGTTTCCTCACCACGAAATATACCTATTGAAACAGCAGCAGTAGTGTCTTTGTGTTCTTCTATGTAGTCCTCTATTACCTTCCCAATCTCGGAATCCTTTATTCCTGATGGTAGCGTTTCTACACTAGCAAGAGCTTCACTAGGAAAAATCAAGAAAGAAAATACAATAAGAATAACTCCAATAACATTTCTATACGTCATAAAATCCCCCGTTCATCTTATTTACCCTAATCTTTTATGTGGATACCCCAATCATCATAATAGCAACACTTTCCAAGCTAACTAACATTTTGCGGTTACTTGAATATTCTAATGTAATTCTACCCCTACTTCTGTTGATTTACAACCTATATTATAAAAAGGATCTCGAGCAACTTTGAAGTTTTATCACAAAACTTCAAAGTTGCCCGAGACCCCTGCTCTCCTGGAGAATCCAATACCATTATATCTGCTTTGGCTAATTTTTAATTATTATAACTTTTGCACATTTCTACAAAGTTTATGAGTGCTTGTGCATCTTTTTCTTCTTCTGCTGCTTGTGTAATAAATTGGATTCCATATATGTTTTCTTTGGGATTTTCTATTGCTCCAAATGGTCTATTGTCTCCAGTTTCTAGCTCTTCTCCATTTGCAAGTACCTTGAATCCCTCTGGTAATTTTGACACTTTAGCATCAAATCCTAGTTGGACTATTCTTTCTTCATCTTGGTTTTTAAAAATTCCTGTTACTGTATTATGAAATCTAAGCTTGGATGGAGTAGGGTTATATACATATCCAGCTGGTGTTACGGTGCCACCTAATTCATTGATAATTACTTGCATTCCTCGTCCTAGCCCCAATATTGGTATATTAAGCTTTAAGATTTGACCATCAAATGATTCTAAGTCATCTTCGTTTTTTGTCATATGCCCACCTGAAAGGATTAGTCCAATTACCTTATCCTCAGATTGAATTCGCTCTGCTCTTGTGCCGTATGGTAAAAGTTTTGCTTTAATATTTTGTTCTTCTATTACTTTTAGTAGATCCTGATTATAGGGGTTTCCAAAGTCTAGTACTATTATTTGATTCATTTTATCATCTCCTTGTATGATATATTTACTCTCATCTCTGTGTAAAACCTTTACACTTACAGTACATTCTCATTATATAACCTCCAAACCACATAAGCAAACCATTCCTGAGGGTC
>CAYRAL010000097.1:0-3617 GCA_964422235.1 uncultured Candidatus Epulonipiscium sp.
GTATTGCAATATTTGTATTGTATTATAAATAACTGCTATTAAAAAAACAATACTTAATACTAAAAATAGTTTGCTTTTCATTTATATAACACTCCTTATATAAATAGAGTAATTACACCGTTTTTTCATAGGTGTTTATTACCCTATTTATTGATTCTTTCTATAGTTAATTTAGGTTAAAAAGATTTATAAAATTAAAACTCGCACCCACTCCATAGGATTTGCTTCCCCGAGAGTAGGTCTTACGTGTACCCTTATATCCATCTCTTATACCTTCGCCAACATTATAAACTGCATTTGCACTGGCGATTGTACCGACAACCTTAAGTATTAGCGCCACTGTAAAACTACCACCATTTACATTATCTAATTCATTAAAGTCTAATTCTTCAAATTTACTGTTTGTATTCATATATTATATTCAACTCCTTTCAAACAGCTTTTATAAACTCTAGTAGTTTGAATCTTATTTTAAGTATCTTTTGCGACAACTTACTTGACAAACACCGTTAACATATCAATAGGTATCTGCGGTATGGCTCTATGTTATATTAGTTCTTTTCCAATACTAAATCTAATATTTTTTGTCTTTCTTCTTCATCTACTAAATCATAATTATTGGCATTATAGTTGATTTCAATTTCTATATCTGGTTTTATTCCTATTTTATGATAACTTTCCTTATTAAGGTTATAAAACTTACCTTGAACAAAACTCGCTCCACTACCATCATCAAACTGTATATGACCTACCTGTATACCTTTTCCTGTGGTTGTCTCCCCTATTATCTTTGTCTCCGCTATATGATCTTTTAATGAATAAATCATAACTTCTGATGCACTTGCTGTATTGCTACTTACAAGAAATATAATTTCTTTAAAGTTAATTCTTTCCGTTTTTATAGCTCTTATTCCATGCATCTCACCCCTACTTTCATACATGTACATGATTTCATCTTTATCATAAAATAAATCCATCAACTTTTTCATTGCATCAACTTCGCCACCACTATTGTTTAAAAAATCAAAAACTAAAATGGTATCATCATCTGAGCTTTTAACAATCTTAATGACTTCTTCTATAATTTTTTTTGAAACGTGTCAAATTTTATGTACTTATAATTAGGAGCCAAATTATAACTTATAACATTATTAGAAATTGCAGAATAAAATTCTTCTGCTCCTTCAAATACCTCCTTACTTAATATTGTATTATACATTTTTTCATAAGGATCCTCTGTTTCTTTATTAACTTTTTCAAAAATTGCATTCAACCAATAATCATCGATTGAATTCATATTTTGAACTTGTTCATCCGTTAGGCCCTTGCAACTTGTAAGAAAACCTTCATAGAAGCTACCAAACTTTTCAAATTTCTTACTATTCTGGTCGTTAATATATAACATTAATATTAAAGACATTGTAATGGCTATTGTCCATGGTAACAGTTTGTATACTCCTTTACTTTCCCTACTTTTTTTCAAAAAAATCCCCCTTTTCTTTTCAAAACATAAGCGAGTGCCTCTTTTTCAGTTGATTTTCAACTTCCCCTGTTAAGAACAATAAATCCATCGTTTTACAGAATCTACCTTGCTGTAATAGTTTTAATAAATACCTAAATCACTTTACCTTACTTTCAAGAGCTACAATATATGACGTAATATTCTTATATCTAATTCTTAGATCTTTGCCATTTTCTAAATATATTCTTATATTATTAGCATTTATTTCCTGAACCTGAATAATTTCTTTTTGTTCTATTATCCTATTTCCATAGTATATTTTATTTTTTGTAATTATTACACCCGCATCCAATAATAAAAGCCACATAACTAAAAGCATTACCAGCGAATACGTTTCCTTTCCTGCGTTTAATACGAAGATGGAGTCCATCGTATGGGAAAAAACAAAAAATCCTATTCCTATATAGCTAGTCACTTTTTTTATTTTTATTTCATTATGGTTTATAATATCATTCTTGCCTATTTCCCCCAATACCACATCTCTAATTAGTAAAGTTATCATTATATAAGGACTTATCAAATGAAATAGTATAAATACCACTGTATCAATTGCATCAAAGCTGAACCACTTAACTGTAGCTATAACTAATGGAATAAAAAGTATTATTAGTATAAAATAAAACTTACATACTCTCTTATTTTCATATATTTTTTTCATTTCATTTCTTCTCCCCTCATATACTATAGGTAGTGTAAAGTATTACCCAAAGACTCTATAAATGAAACGCTTATAAATTTCGCACAAAAAATCTACCAAACCTAAAAAAATCGTTCCAAATATAACACAAATCCCAAACAAAAAGCGTAGCCCAAGAAAACGCCTCATCAGTATCTATACCCTTCTTAAGTGCTTTTAACATTAAAAAAGTCATCACTATAAATCCTCCAAAATAAAAATTATTGATTTTTGTAATATTAAAAAACTTAAAAATAGTAATAGATAATAAGCAAATAACATGCAATATCATTACTGGCTTAACATAACTTCCTTTTAAAAGCTCCATATACAAACCTCCATTTTTTAATACCTTTAAATTTAATTTAAGTTTAATAGATAATTACTTTCCAAAATACACCTCATACACCATACCTACCCCAAACAGAACTACTCCTACCACTACTACTTTGCTTTGCTATAGTGAAAATTCGTCAATCTTACGCAATTCTCACTATAGCATGTATATTAAGTATAATATGTATCGATTATTTTTTGATATATTCTGCCTAAGATGTACTCTCTAGTGCTCAAGATGTATTAATGATCACTCCCCTGGAGATACGCAACAAATTGTTGTTTAAACGCTGACAATTTTAATCGGCTAATTGGAATCATCACACCATTTCTCATTATTACAGTGCTATTATTATGTTCTTTAATATGTTCTAAGTTAATTAAAACCGACTTATGTATTCTAAAGAACTGCCTATCTTTCAGTTGGTTTTCAATTTCCCCTATTTGGGAATCAACCCTATATTCTTTATCTACAGCCATTACCCTTAATCTTCGTTCATATGTTTCTATATATAAGATTTCTTGTAATTGCAACCTTATAAAACCTTGGTTTACCTTAAATATTACTTCATTGTCCCTAATATCTTTTATTTTTGGAATCAATAAATCCATGGTTTCATACAATTTATCTTGCTGTAACGGTTTTAATAAATACCTAAATGCATTTACTTCAAAAGCCTTATATGCTTCTTCCTGATGGCTTGTTAAAAACACAATCTGCCCCCTATTGTTTTCTTGTCGGAGTCTTTTAGCTAAGGTGATCCCATCCATCCCATCTTTTATTTCAACATCTAAATACAAAATATCATATTGTTTGTGATGGCCTTCTAAAAGTTGTTCTCCTTTTTCATAGCAATCTATAATATGCGCAATACCCTTTTCCTGTAAATAAGTCTTTAATAACTTGTATAGCGATACCCTAAATAACTTCTCATCTTCGCATATGGCTAATTTTATCACTGTATTTTCACCCCATCTACTAAATATAAAAACTCTTCCTCTTCTCCCTTTAGATTCTATATATGAAACTCATAATCTTTTCTGTAAAAAGGTACTTTAGATAGTTAGTCTAAAGTACCTTTT
>CAYRAL010000097.1:3717-5451 GCA_964422235.1 uncultured Candidatus Epulonipiscium sp.
GTATATAGGTATTAGTGCGACAATCCATTTGTTTCTTTTTAGTGTAGCAATGCATTTTTGATAGATACTTTTCATAGCAAGTGCCTACTTTCTTAATATGCCATTCAATTCATAAAATAAGCTTAAAATCATAATATTGATATAATTGTACCATCTTACGTCTAATTTATCAAATCTTTTTAGGCATAATCTCCTCTTCGTAGGATAGTAGGATGTCGCTTTAAAGCTTTGGGCAATCTCTTTGGCATTCATAAGAAACACAAATTGCTGCCCTACACGAGTATACTATCGGCTATTTGCTATGACTTGTTAATTCTTTCCCCAGGGGACTCCAAATATAAAATCTCCTTAGGCAAAAAAAGGGGCTGGTTAGCACAGACAGCGCCTTCCATCCCCTAATAATCTTTTGACATTTTCTATCGTTGTAGCATTTCTTGGCTTATCTTGTCTATTTCCTTTTCAGTTAAACCCGTAATATCCATTATATCTTCGATACTCATCCTTTTCACAATTGCATTCTTAACTACTTTTGTAATTTCTTCTTGTTTACCTTCTAACTTACCTTCTAACTTACCTTCTAACTTACCTTCTTGTCTTATTTTATCTGCTATTGTCATTACAAGTTCACTCCCTTCAACTGATATTTGATCAGCTATTTGTATCAATTCGTCCTTGTCAATATCATTTCTAACACTTAATACATATCTTAAACATGACTCCATATAATGCATTATATTGTCTTTTTCTATTATTTCATCTAAGAGTGTAAATCCTTCCATTATTATACCTATTATCTTTTCCTTACTTGCGTGTCTTACATCTCTCATAATTTTGATGATAATTCTAGTGACTGATTCTAACTTAATATCTTCATCATTATATTTGGCCAGATCATAAATGAGATATTCATAATTAGGTATATACCGTTTTATTTCTTCCGGTAGCTGCTGGTATCCCTCAATCATATCACTTAACTTTGTTTTAATACTCCACTGTTCCTTATCATGATATATTACGAGTGGTATTATTACAGGTAGTTCATTGGAATGTTGTTTCTTCATTTTACTTTCCCAGATTTCAATCATATACCTTAGTAGTTGAAATATGACTAATTTATCCTTATAGCTCTTGTGTTCAAATAAGAAATAAATATAACCTTCTTTATTATTTATCTCTACCCTAAATAGCAAATCCGAAAATGCTTCCTGTAGCTCCTTATTAATAAATGAATCTTTTTGCGGTTCTAACGTATTAAAGTCAACTATATCTCGTATACTTGGTGGCAGATAGCCATTCATAAAATCTTTGGCTATCTCTATATTACCAAAGGTTTCTTTAAATAGCTTATCATGAACCTGTTCTATTATATACAATATATCACCTACTTTCTTATCATACCTCTATTATATCATTAGATTGGGTATTGTTAATACCTATTTAATGGGTTTAAATTATTCTCTTTTGCTGTTTTAGTCCCATTTCCATTAAATCACCTACGCAATATATTAAACTTTTATATCTACTTACACCTCGTATGCCGGCATAAGTAGATAATCTAATTAAGTCAAACCATTTTAGGCATACATACCCACTCATTAGCTGAATATAAATATAAATAGCTCTCCCTTACCTTTTTCTTGGTAATATCTTCAATAGCCTTACCGTAAATCTCTATTTGCTTTCTGTAGTTGTCTTTAATTCGTTCTATGGCAGCATCACGCTTACTTCCTGTTG
>CAYRAL010000098.1:0-5392 GCA_964422235.1 uncultured Candidatus Epulonipiscium sp.
CTAAGGCTGGATAAAGCTGTTCTTTACTATGGTCCTTAATATCGGCTTTAGCATAGTCTTTGACTCTTTTGGCACACCGCATAACATCAGCGATATAGACTAATTCTGTACTTGCTAATACTGCCCCTATTTCGACTCTTTTGAGAGCTATACGGATATCTTTGAGCCCTCCCATAGGGATACGCCCTTTCCTAAAAGACATACTAACAGCGTCAGCAGTTTCCTTTTGCCTTTTAGTTACTTCTGCAATATCTGAACTTGGCATGAGTGCTTTTATTTGTTCTATTCCCATTGGCGAATGGGCTTTTGATAATAGTTTTTCAATTATTTTATTATATTCAAGGGTTTTTAATACTTTCTTATTCATATTGTCCTACCTTTAATTTATGGTTAATTGTATCCTATATAATGTTACTTTCTATTGTACCAATTAACACCCCTAAATATCAAGTATTTTCAAATCCCTGGTGGTCTGACACTTTTTACGTAGTTTCGTTTGTAATATGCGTTGTCTAGTTTTGAAATACTAATACCCCTGGAACTACTAGAGTGGATAAATTCTCCACCTCCTGCGTATACGCCTACATGGGAAATACGCCCCTTGTTTACGCCGTTCGTATCAAAAAATATAAGGTCTCCAGTTTTAAGTTCATTTTTTGAGATAGTCTGTCCATTGAGAGCTTGCATATTGGATGTCCTATTAATCTTAATATCAAACTCCTTATAGATACCTTGAGTAAAGCCAGAGCAGTCTACACCTCGCCTTAGGTTGGTTCCTCCCCATATATAAGGGGTACCGATGAACTTTTTCCCATATTCTACGATTTGTTCCCCAAGCATTGGGATCTCTGGTATATAGTTAGCATTTTGCACTGATACGTATTGGCTGCTTATCCACATCTTCTTTTTATTATCTTCTATTTGATACCAATCTTTATATTTACCTGTAACCATAATATCTGTATTACTTTTGTAACCGATTGCTTTATAGGATGTGTCTGGGCCTGTCCTTATATTAACATTACTTGCATTAACTTTGCCTTTCATCCCGATATATGTTGGGAATATATTGGGGTCTAATTCTTTTGCCCCTATATCTTTCTTTATGATCATTGTACTGGCTATAATTATTAAGGATATTATTATAATCCTTTCTAATCTTTGCATCTTTTTCACTCCTTGTTTGGATTATATATATATTTCATAGTTATTAAATAAATACATAACCTATTAAAATACAGTTATTTTTATAAGTATAACCATTTTTATAAAAATAAAACCCACAAATATAATATTTGTAGGTTTTAGGAGTATTCTCTTATTGATCTTACCAGCTATATTGCGTTAGCTGACCATAATTTTCCATTCTAGCAAAGTTACTTTGGCGTAATCCTTCATATAAAACAATAGCTACTGAATTAGATAGATTCAATGAACGTATATCCTCTTTCATAGGAATTCTTATAGAGTTAGCCTCATTATTTTTTAAGATTTCTTCTGGAATACCCGCTGTTTCTTTTCCAAACATAATAAAACAGTCATGGTCATACCGTGGCTCATCATATGTATGTTTAGCCTTGGTCGTGGCCATATATATATTGGCCTTTGGATATTTGGAAAGAAAATCTTCATAGCTTTCATGGATATGCAAATCTAGTAGGTCCCAGTAATCTAGCCCAGCTCTTTTGACAGCTTTTGCATCTATATTAAATCCTAGGGGTTTAATAAGATGTAAACTTGTACCTGTTGCTACACAGGTTCTTGCAATATTCCCTGTATTTTGGGGGATTTCTGGCTCTAATAAAACAATATTCATATGACACCTTCTTATTAAATTTTTTTCTTGATTGTTTCGCTTTATTATTATATAATAGTATTTATTAGTTAGGAGTGTATGATATGATAAATTCAACTGAACTTTTGAAGTCAAAAGGACTAAAAGTAACACCGCAACGTTTAGCTATTTTTAATGTTCTCTATAACACAACATGTCATCCTAGTGCTGAGACTATTTATAATTCATTACAAGAAACCCATCCAACCATGAGTCTAGCCACTGTTTATAAAACACTTGATTGTTTTAAAAAAAATAATCTTGTGAGAGAGCTTAATGTTGGTGAAGATTCCTTCCGCTATGATATTACAGTAGATTCTCATCCACATCTTATATGTGTAGAGTGCCACGAAGTATCCGATATGGAATCTAAGGTCTTGCAAAATATTAGAGAGCAAATCAGTGAGGAAACTAATTTTAAACTTATAACCGAGCAGCTTTATTTTTATGGTATTTGCCCGGATTGCCAATAATAATACGACCTTCCTTAGGCAAGTTTTAGCTAAGTAGAAAGGTCGTATTATTTTATCTTAGTCATACTTCATTTTATATATACTTTTGAACAAATAGCTCAATTCTCCCAAGTGCCTCTTTAATTTCATCAATGGAGTAGGCATAAGAACATCTTATATACCCTTCCCCACTCTCACCAAAGGCGGTCCCTGGCACAACTGCTACTTTTTGATCATATAATAATTTTTCACAAAACTCCTCTGATGTTAATCCAGTTCTTTTAATAGATGGGAAAACATAAAATGCACCTAATGGTTCGAAGCATTCTAGACCCATGCTTATAAATCCTTCCATCATGACTCTTCTTCTTTGATCATATGCATTTTTCATCATTTCTACATCTGGCCCACCATTTTTCATGGCTGCAATGGCTGCGTATTGACTGGTTGTTGGGGCACTCATAATAGCATACTGATGTATTTTTGTCATAGCTCCAATAAGCTCTTCAGGTCCTAGTGCATAACCAAGCCTCCAACCGGTCATTGCAAAGGCTTTAGAAAAACCACTTAATATAATGGTCTTGTCATACATTCCCTCAATGTTAGCAATTGAAACATGGTCTTGTCCATATGTTAATTCTGCATAAATCTCATCCGAAATCACGAGAATATTCTTATCTCTAAGAACATTTGCAATGGCTTCTAAATCTTCTCTTCCCATAATCCCACCTGTTGGATTGTTAGGGTAAGACAGTACGATAGCTTTTGTTTTTGGTGTTATATGAGCTTCTAGTTCCTCCGGCGTTAATTTAAATCCATTATCTGCCCTTGTCGTAATGGGAACCGGCACGCCTCCTGCAAGTACAATACAAGGCTTATAGGATACAAAGCTTGGTTCTGGCACTAAAACCTCATCACCTGCTTGGATAATTGCTCTAAATACAAGGTCAATTCCTTCACTTCCACCAACCGTAATTAAAGATTGAGTCACTGGTGAATAGATCAAATCAAAGCGTCTGTGCATATACAGACAAATTTCCTCACGAAGCTCTTTCAGTCCAGAATTAGATGTATAGACTGTTCTTCCTTTTTCTAGGGAATAAATCCCTTCTTCTCTTATATGCCATGGGGTATCAAAATCTGGTTCCCCTACACCTAAAGATATGGCATCACCCATTTCTGTTACAATATCAAAAAACTTTCGTATGCCTGACGAAGGGATGTTTTTTACTTTATCTGAAATCAAATTGTCTATCATGGTGATATGATCATCCTCTCATCTTTTTTGGGTTCTCCGAAAATTATTCCGTGATCTTTGTATTTCTTCATTACAAAGTGTGTTGCCGTACTTAGTACTGATTCTAAAGGAGCCAGTTTTTGTCCTACAAAAAGGGCCACCTCTTGCATATTTCTTCCTTCTATAATAACAGTAAGGTCAAATCCACCAGACATTAAGTATACAGATTGTACTTCCCTAAAGCGATAGATACGCTCTGCTATCTTATCAAATCCCTGTCCCCTTTGAGGTGTTACTTTAACTTCAATCAGGGCTGTTACGATTTCTTTTTCTGTGTGATTCCAGTTCACTAGGGTTTTATAACCACAGATAACTTTTTCTTTTTCTAGTTGTTTTATTTCCTCTGCCACTTGCTCCGCAGTAAATCCTAACATAACTGCTAAATCTTCAATTTCATAGCGACTATTATCCTCCAATAATTCCAATAATTCTTGGCGCAAATAAATCCCTCCAGTCTTTAAATATAATATTATCATTTTTTACTATTTATTACAAGAATACATCTCTTCTTGAATTGCCTAAATTATAGTGATTTTTGAAATGCCTTATATAGATCATCACTCTCAGGTGGCTCTATCTCTTTCTTAATGCCATCTGATATAATGTATTTGCCCCCTGTCGTCATCTTCCCTATAATATTAGCTGTAATGTCTAACTTTGCTAGCTCTTCTAAACATTTTTCCCCTTCAAATGTGGTCATAATCATACATCCACTAGAAATAAGATGATAAGGTGAAATTTCAAACACATCACAAATCTTTTGTGTTTCTTCTTTGACAGGAATCTTATCCTTATGGATTGTAACCCCTAGGCCAGCACATTCTGCCACTTCCCACACAGCACCTAGTATCCCACCCTCTGTTGCATCATGCATACTGGTGACCTCACACTTGCGTGCTATTTGGCTCTCTGGCACCACTGATAAGTAATCCCCAAGTTTTTTCCCAGCTAGCACAATATCTTTACCTAATCTTTTTGTTAAAGCCTCTTCGTATTCATTAGCTAGTATGGCAGTCCCTTCTAACCCTGCCCACTTTGTTAGGATAATATCCTGTCCTACAAGGGCTCCTTTAGTGGCTAGCATATCTTCTTTCTTTACTTTCCCTATGACTGTGGTGGATACAACTGGGCGGGTGACTGCATCAGTGATTTCTGTATGTCCACCAATAACTTCTATATTACTTTCCTGTGCTGAATTTGTAATATCCTCCATAATTGTCTTAAGTTCTTCTTCAGTGCTTTCTGGTGGGAGTAATATTGTTACCAGGATCCCAACTGGTTCGGCTCCTGATGTACTAACATCATTACAGGATATATGTACTGCTAACTTGCCGATGTGCTGGGTGGCACCTGTTATGGGGTCTGTTGAAAGTACAATGTGCTCATCTTGTCCAAACTCTAAAACACTACAATCCTCTCCTACATTTGGTCTTACAATAACCTCTGGTCTTTCATATAACATTTTATCAAAAATGGCTGATTGTAGTAGCTCATTTGAAACTTTACCTATCTTCATCGTTTTACACCTCTAATTAATTTCGCTTTATGATTCATATGCTCCTTATTATATACTACAACTTACAACATTAATAGAGCAAAAAAGAGTAAAACCGGCAAATACTCGCCAGTTTTACCCTTTGATTTTGGGGCTTGATACCAGTGCTGCTAAATAACTAAAGGCAATAGCTGCTGCAATTCCTCCTGCACTTGCCTTTAGTCCACCTGATAAAACCCCCATTAGTCCTGCTTGATCGACTTCTTCCATAACACCTTTAGCAAGAGAGTAACCAAATCCGACAATAGGTACTG
>CAYRAL010000099.1:0-5386 GCA_964422235.1 uncultured Candidatus Epulonipiscium sp.
CACTAGATCTTTTTGAGTTTGTAATGGAACTTGAAGATGAGTTTGATATTGAGATTTCTAATGAAGATGTTGAAGCAATTCAAACAGTAGAAGATGCAGTTAATTACATTACATCAAAACAATAATATGATTTAGTAGAGGAAGGGATCTTGGATGTATCAACAACTTTGTAAGATGTTAGGAATTCAGTACCCTATAATCCAAGGTGGCATGGCATGGGTTGCAACTCATGCCCTTGCTGCGGCGGTATCTGAAGCTGGGGGGCTTGGCATTATAGCCGGAGGTAGTGCCCCAACAGAGTGGGTAAGAGATGAAATTAGAAAGTGTAAAGCATTAACTGACAAGCCTTTTGCTGTTAATGTTATGCTACTTAGTCCTTTTGCTGATGAGATAGCCCATATGCTTGTTGAAGAAGGGGTTAAGATTGTCACAACAGGAGCAGGTAATCCAGGTAAGTATGTGGAGCTGTGGAAAGTCAATGGAATAAAAATCATCCCAGTCGTCCCATCAGTAGCCATTGCAAGACGTATGGAAAAAGGCGGAGCAGATGCAGTTATTGTTGAAGGATGTGAGGCTGGTGGTCATATTGGGGAACTAACAACTATGGCACTTGTGCCACAAGCAACTCAAGCAGTATCTATTCCAGTAATTGCAGCAGGTGGTATAGCAGATGGTAGAGGCGTAGCAGCGGCATTTATGCTAGGAGCCCAAGGTGTTCAAATGGGAACTAGGTTTTTGGTCGCCCATGAATCCCCAGCCCATGCTGATTATAAACAACGGGTTATCAAAGCAAGCGATATTGATGCAGTAGTAACAGGTAGAAGTACAGGACACCCTGTCAGATCACTAAAAAATAAACTAACCCGTGAGTTCGTACAACTTGAAAAACAAGGAACTGACCCAAAAGAGTTAGATAAGTTAGGTGAAGGGGCTCTTCAAAGTGCAGTTGTTAAAGGTAATATTAGCAGTGGGGCTGTAATGGCAGGTCAGATTTCAGGACTTGTTACAAAAGAGCAATCTGCAAAAGAAATCATTGAGGAAGTTTGGAATGAGACAAAAGAATTAATGGGAACCATTAAGGACTATTTTTAAAACTAATAAGCAAGGATGTGGGGACAAGTGAAAGTTGCATTTTTATTTTCCGGCCAAGGAGCACAATCTGTAGGCATGGGCAAGGACTTATATCATTATTATTCTGAAAGCAAAACTATTTTTAACAATGCAAACGATATCTTAGGTTGGGATTTAAAGAAACTTTGTTTTGAGGACCCAGAAGGTCTTATTAGTCAAACAAGATATACACAGCCAGCATTATTTGTAGCAAGTGCAGCAGCACTTGTGGCAGCAAAGGCAAATGACATAAGCCCGGATATAGTCGCTGGATTTAGTTTGGGAGAGTATACTGCGCTTTTTGCATCAGGAGCTCTTTCTTTTGAACAGGCATTAGTTCTAGTTGAAAAAAGAGCTATTTATATGGATCAAATTTCGGAAAAGGTTAATGGAACAATGGCAGCAATTTTAGGACTTTCTCTAGAGAAGGTTGAAGGGCTTTGTAAAGAACAAGATATAGGAATCGTAGAAGTAGCCAATGACAATTGCCCAGGGCAAGTTGTTATATCGGGAGAAGCTAAGGCAGTAGAAAGAGTTTGTGAAATGGCAAAAGAAAATGGCGCAAAGCGTGCATTGCCTTTAAAGGTAAGTGGTCCCTTTCATAGCGTGCTCTTAGAAGAAGCTGCTAAGCAGATGGAAAATGAAATAAAGCCTATACAAATTGCTCAGCCAATCATTCCAATTGTCAGTAATGTTGACGCTAAACCTATGGATGCGGAGGAGATTAGAAAGAACATACCTCTTCAAATAAAGAGCAGGGTAAGATTTAGGGAAAGCATTGAATATTTAATAGACCAAAATATAGATAGATTTGTTGAAGTAGGGCAGGGTAAAACCTTATGTAACTTTGTTAGGAAAGTAGATAAAAGTAAGATAGTGTGCCATATAGAAAGCCCAGAAACCTTGCAAAAGGCAAAAAACCTATTAGGAGGAGTGAGTTAATGCTAAAAGATAAAGTTGCTTTAATTACAGGTGGTAGTAGGGGAATAGGAAAGGCTATAGCGCTTCTTTTTGCCAGTCAGGGTGCTATAGTAGCAATTAACTATTCTTCCTCGGAAGATGAAGCCAATCAGATTGTAGCAGAAATTGAAAAAATGGGTGGGCAAGCCATGGCAATAGGCGCTAATGTTGCTAATGGAGACGATGCTAAGGCCATGATCAAAAAGGTTGTATCAGCCTATGGAACTTTAGATATATTAGTGAATAATGCAGGTATTACAAAAGATATGTTATTACTTAGAATGACAGAGCTAGAATTTGATGACGTTATAGATGTAAACCTAAAAGGTGTTTTTAATTGTACCAAGCATGCTAGCCGTATAATGATGAAAAAAGGCGGAAGCATTATTAATATGTCATCCATTACAGGTGTCATAGGGAACATAGGACAAAGCAACTACGCAGCATCAAAGGCTGGGGTTATAGGATTTACAAAGTCAGTAGCAAGAGAATTTGCAGGAAAAAACTTAAGAGTTAATGCTATTGCACCAGGTTTTGTAGAAACGGATATGACGGACAAATTACAGCAAGGTATAAAAGATAACTTAGTTTTAAATATTCCAATGGGAAGAATTGGTGAGGCCAAAGAAATAGCCAATACAGCACTTTTTTTAGCCAGTGATCTGTCAAGTTATATTACGGGGCAAGTAATAGGTGTAAATGGTGGAATGGCAATGTAATCTATCTTAAAAAAGGATTGGTGAAAATATGAAAAACCGTGTTGTTATAACGGGTATAGGAGTAGTATCTCCACTAGGTAATAACATTGATAGCTTCTGGAATAATATGAAGCAAGGTGTATGTGGAATTGATTTTATTTCATCTTTTGATACATCAGAGGGATACGATGTAAAGGTAGCTGCTGAAGTCAAAGAATTTGATGCAACTAAACATATCCCAAAAAGAGAATTAAGACGATTAGATCGTTTTTCACAGTTTGGTATTTATGCAGCACTGGACGCTATCAAGCATGCAGGACTTGACTTAGAGACAGAAGACTTAACAAGAGTAGGTGTAATCGTAGGAACAGGTATTGGAGGCCTTGCTACAATTGAACAGGAAGCTAACAAACTTTTAACCAAAGGACCTAAGAGAGTATCACCATTTTTTATACCTATGAGTATAGGAAATATGGCAGCAGGAAATATTGCCATTTATACAGGTGCAAAAGGAATTTGCACAACCATTGTTACAGCATGTGCTTCAGGGACCCACTCTATTGGAGAGGCCTATAGAGCACTAAAATTAGGAAGTAATGATGTGATATTAGCAGGTGGGTCGGAAGCGAGTATTACGCCACTTGGTATGGCAGGTTTCCAAGCCCTTACAGCTCTTAGCCTAAGCCAAGATCCAAAAAGAGCATCTATTCCCTTTGATGGGGAAAGAGATGGCTTTGTTATGGGTGAAGGTGCAGGGATATTAGTGATGGAAAGCTTAGAACATGCCCAAAAAAGAGGTGCTAGTATTATTGCAGAAGTAGTCGGCTATGGTGCGACTGGAGATGCCTATCATATTACATCACCAGATCCATCTGGTGATGGTGCAGCTCGGGCCATGGAAGAAGCAATTAATGAAGCAGGCATAGGTAAGGCAGAGGTCGGGTACATTAATGCCCATGGAACAAGTACACCTTATAATGACAAATTTGAAACCATAGCCATTAAAAATGTGTTTGGAGATCAGGCGAAAGATATACCTATTAGTTCCACTAAATCAATGACAGGACATTTATTAGGAGCTGCAGGTGCAATAGAAGCCATTGCAATTGCAAAAGCGTTAGAAGATGGATTTATACCTGCAACCATTGGACTTCAAGTATCAGACGATGATTGTGATTTAGATTATGTACCAAATGTAGGTAGGGAAGTAAGGATTAATTATGCAATGAGTAACTCTTTAGGGTTTGGTGGTCACAATGGAACGATTCTAATGAAGCGTTGGGAAGGTGGAAACTAAAATGGATATCAAAACAATTAAAGAAATTATGAGAGAATTTAAATCATGCGAACTGACAAAGTTAGAAATTAAACATGACGATATAGAGATTAAGATAGAAAAGAAAAAAGAAGTAATCATGGCACCAACAGTCAATCAAGATGTAGCCCCTGCACCAGAGAGTGTACCCCTACCTTCTTGCACCGTAACAGCATCACCAGTACAGGAAACTGCAAATGCACCCAAAACAACAGGATGTGCAATTGTATCCCCTATGGTGGGGACAGTCTATACTGCGCCAAATCCGGAAGCAGATAATTTTGTTTCCCTAGGGCAGAAGGTCAAAAAGGGTGATGTGGTTTGTATTATAGAAGCAATGAAATTAATGAATGAAGTTGAAGCAGAAATAGATGGGGAAGTAGTTGAAATTCTAGCTAAAAATGAACATATGGTTGAATTTGGAGAGCCTTTGTTTATTATTGAGCCCCAAGCATAGGAGGCGCTTAATATGTTGACGACAGAACAAATTATGGATATCATACCTCATCGATATCCCTTTTTATTAGTAGACAGGGCTCGTGTTTCAGAAGATTGTAAAAGTGCTCATGGTTACAAAAATGTAACCATGAATGAGCCTTTTTTTCAGGGACATTTTCCAGGACTACCTGTCATGCCAGGGGTTCTTATTGTTGAGGCTTTGGCCCAAGTTGGAGCCATTGCCCTCTTGTCTCAAGAAGATATGAAAGGCAAGGTTGCATTTTTTGGTGGTATTAAAGAAGCTAAGTTTAAGAGAAAAGTAGTGCCTGGTGATAAGTTAGAGCTTAGTTGCGAGATTATTAAGCAAAGAGGTCCTATTGGTATAGGAAAAGCTGTAGCAAGGGTAGATGGTGAAGTAGCTTGTACAGCAGAATTAACATTTGCAATAGGTTTGTAGGAGGTGTCCAATGTTTGAGAAGATTTTAATTGCTAATAGAGGTGAAATAGCTGTACGTATTATTCGTGCATGTAGAGAACTGGGGATACAAACTGTAGCAGTCTATTCTACTGCAGACAAGGAAGCACTTCACGTAAAAATGGCTGATGAGGCAGTATGCATTGGGGGGTCAATGCCTAGAGATAGCTATCTAAATATGGAAAATATTATTAGTGCAGCCATAGGAACGGGCGCAGAGGCGATACACCCTGGATTTGGGTTTTTATCAGAAAATACAAAGTTTGCTCGTATTTGTGAAAGCTGCAATATTAAGTTTATTGGACCTAAAGCAGAAATGATTGAAAATATGGGTGATAAATCTAAAGCAAGAGAAATGATGATCAAAGCGGGTGTTCCAGTTGTACCAGG
>CAYRAL010000100.1:0-5242 GCA_964422235.1 uncultured Candidatus Epulonipiscium sp.
ACTCTGAAACTATTCTGATAACTTATAGTAGAGATAGATAGCGAGTGTTAAGCGGCTCGCTTTTCTTTTAATGAACCGTGTCAGAATATTTCGCTATCAGTGATTTATTTAGGATGGACTTCCCTCAACTATGTTGTAGCTAGTGATAATAAAAGGCTTCTTTGACAATGTAGACCATGAGTGGTTAATGAAGTTTAGAGCTAGCTATAAATGTAAATGATATAATGATGACTATTAAAGTTATTGTGAGGGTTATAGATATGCAGGATTTAGAGTATATTATTGACTTGGATCATTATAAAGATTTAACCCACTATGACCTGTATATACAGGAGCTGATGGTAGATGCCATAGTGAGTGGGGAATTCGATGCGACACCTGAGAATATCGATGAGAAAATTGGGAGGATGCTGAGATTCGTTGAGGCGTTTGAGGAGGAGAATCTGGCGGTGTTGGGTGAGCTAAGATAGGGGACGTATGGTCTTAATAGTACCCGAATTGGTACCGAACACTCCCAACCATACTCGCATTTGCCTCATACATAGAGTTATAGATCATGGTCTGAAGATATTTTTTAGAGTTGGCTATCTTGACGGTTGCAGTGACTTCTAAAAACCGGTCAATAACGTACTCGATATGATACATTTTAAGGTTCCGAATAAGGTTTCTTATAATTACCATGGGCTTATCTTGCTGCCCTATGCGGGTCGTTGTATTTAAGAACATCTCATAAATATTCTGACCGATTTCATCAACAAGTCCATGATTATATCTTAGTTTTAACTCTTCCGTATGAATTTGATTTTCTAATAAATCTTTTACTTCGGACATATCTGCTTCCCAACTGTGAGCAGGCAAAGAAGGCATGGCTGATAAGTTAGCTGTACTTATTTTTTGTGCTACTTGAGGTTTAGATTCTTGGTGTTGAGGATCCGCAGGTTTAGGCTCTTGTTTTTTTTGAACGCTATCTTCAACGGGATAGAGGTAAATCTCGTTGCATTGGGTGAGTCCAATTTTTTTATTGATAATTAAGTTATTATCGACGAGTTCTTTCATAACCTGGGCAGCTTTTTGGGTGCCTTTAATGCCCAGAGATGCCATTAGTTTTGTGCGTGATAATTTTACAAATACCTGCTTTTTTTCATTGACCCAGTTGTTTTTAATAGATAGTGGCAATAGATCAACTAGCATGGTATAGGCAATCTTTGATTCCAGTTTCATTGACATATAGGCTGGATGGCAGAAAAATTCTTTTGGTAGTTTGTAAAAGTGCATGTGTTCTATGTCTTCTTTTGTCATTAAGTTTCTCATGGCATTAACCCCTTTTTATTGTTACTGTTATTTATGTCCCTACTCTCTATATAGCTTGAGGTGTGAAAAGTACCTGTAAATGCTATTATATAAGTGTACCACTTAAGCCAACTTCGCTATCGAAATAGTTTACCACTTACCACTACAAATCTTGTAAAATGAAAGTAAATGTTTTACAAGGAGATGAAAGGTGTGAAGGTAGAAGTGGATATGTATAAAGATATTCGTCAAAGCCATTGTGATGGTGAATCACAGCGTTCGATAGCAAAAAGATTAGGAATCTCACGCCAAACGGTTAAAAAATACTGTGAAGGTTCAGCACACCCCGAAACGCGCAAGGCCTATGAAAGAAAAAATGAAACTATTACCGAAGATGTGAAACTGTTTATTCTTGAATGTTTTAACGAAGATATACGAGAAAATATAAAAAAGCAAAAACATACTGCAAAACGAATTTTTGATAGACTAGTAACAGAGCAAAACTTTACTGGTGGTGAATCTACAATACGCAAAGCCGTTAAAGATCTAAGGGCAGAACAATCAGTTCCCCCGCAATGCAATGTACCGCTATCCTACGAGCCAGGAGAGGCTATTCAGATTGATTGGGGCGAAGTCACAGTATATCTGGATGGTAAAAAAACCAAACTCAACACCTTTTGTGCTAGGCTCTGCAATAGCTGTGATATCTTTGTGCAAGTCTTTAAATCTGCTAATGAAGAATCTTTCTTAGAAGCACAACAACTTATGTTTGATTTCTTTGGTGGTATTTCCAAGCGCGTTATCTTCGATAATGCCAAAGTTGCTGTAAAAGAAGGGTTTGGCCTCCATGCTAAACCACAAAATAAATACCTCTCTTTCAGTGCCCACTATGCCTTTGACTTGGATTTCTGTAATCCAGCGAAAGGAAATGAAAAAGGCCTAGTAGAAAATCTAGTAGGATATTCCCGCAGAAACTTTCTAGTTCCTGTTCCGAGAATATCTAGCATTGAAGAATTAAATCAGACGCTGTGGAATAAATGTTTGGAATATCGCAAAAACCACAAGGTCCAAGGCAGAGATCATTCAGTCAATATGATGTATCAGGCAGAATTAAGTTTCTTAAATACCATCCCAGCATTTCGCTTTGATACAAGTAAAACTGTTATTGCGAGGGTCGATGATTATTCCACTGCTCGCTTTGATAAAAACAATTATTGCGTACCAACAAAGTACTTAAGAAAAGAAGTTACCGTGAAAGGCTATGGTAATCACATCCGTATTTTATATCAAAACAGTGAGATAGCAAGCTACGCGCGTTGCTATAAAACGAACAAAACTAAGTATAAGTTAGAGCATTATATTGGCTTACTTGAACGCAAGCCACGTGCTGTATTTAATGCTAAACCTGTAAAAGATAATGTTACAAGGGCACTTCTTGATTGGGGTAAACAGCTACCAGGTGGCAATAAAGAAATGGTTAAGCTGCTAAGATTATGTGTGGACTATGGTGAGGAAAGGATTTTAAATATCAAAGATATTATTCCTAGTCACGTTGTCCCCACTGTTGATATGGTAAGAACTCACCTAAACGAGCCTACCGAGTCGACTGTTATTTATCTTTCTACCCCTGAGGTACCTGTCGATCCAGTTGATCTCACAGCATACGATAAAAAATATGGAATGGTGGTGCACTCATGAAAAACCTTAACCTACAAGCAGAAACAATCGAACTCTACTCAAAACAACTCCGAACACCTTCGTTCAATCGATACGAGGATGTCATACGCCAACTAGATCATGACAAAGGCTATGAGCAGTTCTTGATTGAACTCCTGAAACTAGAAAGCGCCTCAAGGACAGAAAGCAGCCAAAAACGCAAAATGAAAGCAGCTAAATTTCCATACATAAAAACACTTGATGAAATGGATCTTAGCCGTTATGAGCATGTATCAGAGGCGACTTTTCATGAGTTAGCCAGCTGCGATTTTATACGCAAACGCCAAAATATCGTTATGGTCGGCAACACTGGTAGAGGTAAAACCCATTGCTCCATAGCCCTTGGAATAAAGGCGTGCATGCAAGGGCTGAATGTAAAATTCTACACCGCTGCAAACCTTTCAAATGAACTTATAGAAGCTATGGAATACAAAAGATTACTAAAATTTGAGAAGCAACTAGCAAAAGTAGATTTGCTCATTATTGATGAAGCTTCTTATATTACCTTTAATCGGCACCAATCTGAGTTGCTTTTTAAAGTTATCGCTGATAGAGCCGAAAAAAGAAGTGTTATTGTCTCTACAAATTTAAGATTCTCTGAGTGGACCACTTTGTTTGAAAATGAGACGATGGTTGCTGCACTTATTGATCGCCTCACTTTTAGATCCCATGTCTTAAATATGAATGGCACATCATTTAGAAGCGAACATTCTGCGGATACCTTGGAGCAACGTAAAAATAGTCATTAGTAAACTTGAACAGGGGAACATCGGTGCAGGTGGTCCCCTTTTTAATAACCCTAGTGGTAAAGTAATTCGCTAGCAATAATATTAAAGTGGTCAACTATTTGAATAGCGCCCATGGTAAACTAATTCAGTAGCGGGTGGTAAAGAAATTCATTGACATTCACAAAGTACCCCCTACTTTTAGAAATTTGATATAAAAATATTTTAGTAGGGAAATCAATTCACAGAAATATGGCTTTCCAAGGGTTAGAGGTATAAAAAACAAACATATATTAAGACTAATGCTATTAAGACTAATTATATAAAGAATAATAAGGTCTATCAATCTACCAGTCGAGATTTAGTGAAGTTTATGGCTGACATGAACGCCTATTATACCCAGGAGTATGGTGAAGGTTGGAGCCATAACTATGGCCTACCACAACAGACAAGTCCTTTGATGGAATCGCCTGAACCACCTTCGAATTTAATAACATAGATACACTTAAGATACATAAAAAATATATTTTCATTTTGGGGAAATTTGAAATATAGGAGAAAAGAATCTCAAATCAGTGTATAATATTATTAATTGAATAAATTAAAGTAAGCTGTTATATATTGAGAAGGCAGTTGTTATTTAATAATAATACTTGGATGGAGCAAAATTATATGTCAACAGTAAATAATAGATCCAGAAGAATGCCTAGATCCAGGAGATTCCGTAGATCTAAAAAGCCCATAATTATTAGCGCGTTATTGGCTACGGTTGTTATTATGATTGTATTTTTAGTGATACTATCAGGTAGGGCGGATAGGAACTTTGAACAGGGGAACTTAAAGGCAGCAATTCCTCAGTATAAAGTTATTACAATATTTCGCAGGGGCCATAAGATGAAAGAAAAATTGGCCATAGCAAAATATGAAAAGGATGCAGTTGAGGCTATAACCGTATTTTACGATCAATTACAAAGTGTTAAACAAGAGGCAAATGCTAGTCGAAACAGTCAAGAAATCATGGAAATTACTCAAACAATTTCTTGGGAGTTTTCCCAATTTGATAATCTAGCCACAGATTTAAATAGTGACGTAGCCTCCTATGTTAGAAGGGTTAAGGGTGATCCTAGGTATCAACAGTACAAATCAGATTATCTAACAGGAAAAGCTATGCCCACACTCTCAATGGGTGGGGAATTTGATGTATTATTAGGAGATATCACGAAAGATATGGTAAACACCATTGTAGATGGTATTTGTGGAATTAAAAGACCAGGGAAGTATTTTGATACGAAGCCATTTGATGAAACAATGCAAGCAAAAGGGAGTGAGGTGCTTTGCGAAAAATGTGGTAAGGCAATAGCATACGAAAGCATATACTGTAAGTTTTGCGGTAAAAAACAGGGTGGCCAAGGCTTTAAAAAAGAATTTTTATTAGGCCCTATTATTTTATTTTTAATCCTTACAATAATTGTTATTGCTTATATTAAAATTATAAAAGGCCCCGTTAAAAA
>CAYRAL010000101.1:0-2227 GCA_964422235.1 uncultured Candidatus Epulonipiscium sp.
ATACATTAGATGGTGTAAATGTATCTAGCCTTAAAGATAAGGACTTTGCCACCATTAGGAATCACAAAATAGGATTTGTCTTCCAGGCATTTAACTTACTGCCCAAACTTACTATATTAGAAAATGTTGAACTCCCCATGTTATATGGAGGGGTCAAGGCAAGAGAGCGTAAAGAAAGAGCACTAGCGGCACTGGAAAAAGTAGGTCTTGGTGATCGTGTAAGACATAAACCAAATGAAATTTCAGGGGGACAAAAGCAAAGGGTGGCAATTGCTCGCGCATTGGTTAACAATCCATCTATTATTCTGGCGGATGAGCCTACTGGAAATCTAGATAGTAAATCGAGTATAGAGATTATGCAAATATTTAAAGATTTAAATAATGAGGGGGCAACCATTGTTATGGTAACTCATGAAGATGAAATAGCAGCTCATACCAAGCGAAAAGTAGTATTTAGAGATGGTTGTATTATCCAAGACCAGCCAATCGTGGAGGGTGTGTTATGAATATTAGAGAAGGAATAAAATCAGCACTTCAGAATCTAACAGGAAGTAAGATGCGTACCTTTCTTACTATGTTAGGAATGATTATTGGAATAGGTTCTGTTATTATGATCCTTTCTATTGGAGCAGGTGTTCAAGATAGCCTTACAGGACTGTTTGATAAATTCGGAAAAGGAACGATACAATTAGGTACTAATAAGGCAGCAGTAGAAGACTATTTTATGACAGAAGACTTTGAAATACTTATGGACCTACCAGGTGTAAAAACTGCTACACCTCTTATGGCTTTTATGGGTGAGTTACGAATGAGAAAAGCTGACGAACTAAGGTTTTGTGAAGTATGGGGTGTCACAGAAGATTATAGTAAAATAATGCCTGTTAAAATACTAAAAGGCAGGGGGATTTCTGTATCAGATAATAAAACAAAAGCAAATGTAGCGGTTGTAGAGGAAGCTCTTGCTATGCAAAGATTTGGAACCACTAATGTTATAGGAAAACAAGTTGAAATCAGGAATAATAATCAAAACTATGTATTTGAGATTATTGGGGTTAAAGACGATACATATGATATTGCAGGAATGCCCCAAGAGCACATTCCCTTCATGATGCAATTACCATACGAAACAGTTATGTCAAGTATGTTTGATTTTGGGGAAGGTAGGGCGCAAGGGGGAATGATAGGCGCCACGGAAGAAGCTAATGTCAATGAATTAGCACAGCACATTAAAAAAATACTAGAAAAGAGACATAATGTTAAAGATGTATACAGCGTTGAACCACTGTCAAAACAAATGGGAGAGATTAATTCTTTACTTGCTACCATGATGGCATTTATAAGCCTAGTTGCAGGGATTTCCCTTGTTGTTGGTGGTGTTGGTATTATGAATATTATGCTTGTTACCGTTAAAGAAAGAACAAGAGAAATAGGAATTAGAAAAGCCTTAGGTGCTAAAAATAAAGAAATTTTGACACAGTTTTTAATTGAAGCTTTGATACTAACCTTAATAGGTGGTATAATTGGGATGGTATTCGGCTATGTTGGTGGGATGGCACTAGGTGGAGCGATTGGCATTTCACCAAAGTTAACCTCAGGAATGCTAGTTTTTGCAGTCGGTACATCTAGCATAATAGGCCTAGTATTTGGCGTATACCCAGCCAATCAGGCAGCGAAGCTAGACCCGATAGAAGCACTGCGTTATGAATAGGATAATATAAATAAGGGGGGAACGGTATGAGGAAGAAGGTTATATATATAACATTGTTAGTGATGATGTTTTCGCTTACTATAGTACACGCAAGTGAAACGGAAGGCCCGGTAGCGGGGAATGGATTACAAGAGTTAAAAATAGAAGATGCCATAATAAAAGCACAGAAAAGAAATAAGCAACTGCGAGTGCAAGGAACCAACATAGAACTTGCACAGGTTCGTAAGGATGCGGCTAAAGAAGATTATTATAATGCATGGGATTTTGGCTTTGAACAAGCAAGTGCACAATATTCAAAGGCAACAGTCAATGTAGAATACGAGAGAAAAAATGAAAAAGTAATAGCAGAACAGGTAGCCTTCCAAATCGAAGCACAATTTGATGATATTTTAGAACTAGAAGAAAAACATGACTTATCTTATAAAAATTTAAATATTCAAAGGCAAAAAGTAAACCATGCAATGAAAAAAGAAGAATTAGGAATAGGGAGCAAGATAGCGACTAAAGCTGAAAAAACAA
>CAYRAL010000101.1:2327-5200 GCA_964422235.1 uncultured Candidatus Epulonipiscium sp.
AAAAAAGAAGAATTAGGAATAGGGAGCAAGATAGCGACTAAAGCTGAAAAAACAAAATTAGAAGTTCAAAATAAGGACATAGAAGGCTTAATTCAAGCTATTGATACAGGCTACAGAAAATTGAATGATGCTATAGGTGGTAAAGAAGAAAGATATATTTTAGTGAAAGAAAATAGCTATGAACCACTTGATATGAAACGTTCCTTGCAAGGGCAGGTCTCATATGCGATTAATAATGATATTGGGCTGTGGCTACAAGAAGAAATGGCTGAATCTGAAAAAGTAGCATTTACAGCGCCAGGACTAGATGGTTATGCGCCAACATATACCTTATATCAGCAAAGAAAGCTCAGTTATGCACAAGCTATGAATAACGTATCTTTGACTAAAGAGGCTAAGGAAGAGCAAATAAAACAAATCTATGAAAATATTCAAGCACTGCAAATACAGCATGATAAGATCTTAATAGATTTAGAGGAAGCACAAAGGCAATATGAAGTTATGAAGAAACGTTATGAGCTGGGAATGATAACGGCTATGAATTTGGAAGAGTTAGAACTTGGGATTCTTCAACATAAAGTTCAATTAAGTAGCACTATTAGGCAGCATAACCAATTGAAAATGTTATTTGAAAAATCATATCTTAACGGGAAGTAAAGATTATCTTAATACTATCTAGGGATTTGTAACTCCTAAGATAGTATTTTTTTATCTAAATAATCAGCAGGCCTAGATATCCTTGGGGATTTGCCAGCATCATTCTTCTGGAAATATCGCCATAAGCAATATCTAATATTAAGGGCAATCATATCAGCCATTTTCATAACCAGAGATAAACGTGTGTTTTGTAAAATAGCCATGTTCATCATACTAGAAAAATTAACAATACCTGTAATATGGAAGTCTCCAGCAGAAGGCAAGTTTTTTTGGACACCTGCACCTGGTTTAATCGGTCCATCTCCTATGGTAATGTGTCCCACATGATCCATAGATCCTAAACAAGCATCAATGGCTAAAACAAGAGAATGTGGTTGATGTTCTTTAATATGGGCCAGGGTAGACTCTAAGTTTTTGGCATGGACAGGTTCATCAAGGGTTCCGTAAACATGAACTCCAGGAAAGTCGAGGGATCTAAGTTTGTAACCTACAAGAGGACCAAGGCTATCTCCAGTGGCTCTATCAGTGCCAATACATAGAATCACCAGAGAGTGCTTGTATAATGGAAGTAAACTATTTAGGTAATGATTAAAAATATGAGAAAAAGCCTGAATGGCACCAGGTTCATGGATATTAATGTATTCGGTTTTGTTTTTTGTTATAGGTTTCATCATGAGCAATCACCCTTTTCCTAGAATAATCCTAGTTTATGAAGATTGAGGAAAAATATTTACACAATGGCATGGAATTTATTTACATATAAAACAAATATTAGAATGATAGGAGATAATCTCGAAAAATGGAGATAAAAAAGATGATTATATCGACATATAGAAACAAAAATTTATGGGATAATATGGTAAGGTTTGTTTTGAGAACTTAACATAAATTGGAGGGAATCATATGGTTGATAATCGCAAGTGGTTTAAAAATGTAAAACTAATAGGTGAAATAGATGAAGGGACAAGTATATACATTGAAGATTATGCTTACACATACTTGAGACAATTTGCAAATAGAGACTTATTCTGTGAGTTATGCGCAGTCTTAATTGGAGAATATCACCAAGAATTTAATCAGGTAATTATTTATGGGATTATCACAGTTGAATCGAAATTATTAGATAAAGATACAAGGTGGATTGATGAAAGTGTTTTAGGTGTAATTGAGGATGAAAGAAAGTGTTATTTTCCGGAAGGTCAATATATTGGTTGGATGCATACTCAACCAGGGTATGGAATAATGCCAACGACAAAGGAAATGGCAGTACACAAAGAAATATTTGGTGAAGATTGCATCTTAATGCTTGTTGATCCCCTCTATCATACAGAAGCTTTTTTTATATGCAAAGAAGATAAATTTGAAGAGAAAAAAGGATTTTGTATATATTATGAAAAAAATGAGATAATGCAAAAGTATATGGAAGATCATTCTTTTATTAGTCAAAAAGAGCAGGAAGAAAATGATAGAGTAGTAGGTGAATTTAGAGAGTTAGGAAGTAAGCGAAAGCAAGAGGTCGAAAGACAAAAGAGAAAAAATAGATTTATTAGTATTACCATAGCAGGCGTATTATTAACAATATCATTTATAATGGGAATGCAGTTTTGATACTTATTATTGAAAGAATAGTAAGAAATGAGTTATAATGAATTATCAGATTAAATAACAAAAACGAAAGATTAAATAGGAGGGGATAAGATGACAAAGCTAAAAGTATTATTTGTGGCTAGTGAAGGGGTTCCTTTTGCAAAAACAGGAGGACTTGCAGATGTTATAGGTTCTTTGCCACAGGAATTAAGGGGACAAGATATCGATGCAAGAGTTGTAATGCCTTATTATCAGTGTATTTCTAGTATAGGAGAAAAGGTAAAGTGGATGGATTCTTACGTTGTTTCCTTAGGCTGGAGGAATCAGGAAGCAAATATCTTTCTGCTTGATGAGGAAGTTCCTACATACTTTATTAGAAACTATGAATATTTTAATAGAGGTGCATTATACGGTTATGATGATGATGATGAACGATTTGCATTTTTTTGCAAAGCTGTGTTAGAGATGCTTCCACGCATTAATTTTATACCAGATGTTATTCTGGTAGACAATCATGATTGCAAATTATCTGTAGAAGTTATTAAAAAATACCCTAATGCCATTAGTATAATGGATGCTGGAAGATGTACAAAAGAAGATAAAGAATTATCAAAAATAGTTAACTATGT
>CAYRAL010000102.1:0-4025 GCA_964422235.1 uncultured Candidatus Epulonipiscium sp.
ATGGTACCTTGAAGTATTTACCAATTGATCAGATTAAGGAGGTCAAATAATATGAATTCAAATAATATATACGAAAATGAAGTTAATGCAAAGCAGAAGTTCAGTATTAATAAAAGTCTAGTCATTATTATTGCTCTGATTATTATACTGACCCTATTGCTTATTAATAATCTATATATATTAAAACCTAATGAGTATGCAGTGGTTAGGCAATTTGGAGAAATCGTTAAAGTAGAAGACCGAGAAGGACTAAAGATTAAGTTGCCTTTTGTTCAAAGTAAATATATTCTACCAAAAAGCACCTTACTTTATGATGTTCCTCTATCAGAAATAAATACTTTAGATAAGAAAAGAATCGTGGTGGATTATTATGCACTTTGGGTAATTACAGATCCTATAGATATGATAGAGTCTTTAAGAACCATTGAAGGGGCAGAGTTACGACTTAGTAATATTATCTATTCAAATGTACGAAACGAACTTGGAAAGTTAGAGTATGGGAGTATCATTAACTCAGAAGACAACGACCGAGGTGGCGTTGATAAGATCGTCCAAGATGAAATTAATAATATTTTAACAACAAACAATAATGGAATACAGGTTGTAGATATTAAAATGAAAAGAATAGATTTACCCCTTTCTAACGAAGAATCAGTCTATAAACGAATGATTTCTGAAAGAGAGAGTAAGGCTCAGGAGTACTTATCACAAGGAGATGCAGAAGCTAGAAAAATTACAGCTCAAGTAGATAGAGAAGTTGAAGAAATTATTGCAAAAGCAAAGGCCCAGGCTGAATTAATCGTAGCTCAAGGTGAAGGTGAGGCCGCTAAAACTTATAATGATATCTATGGTAAGGATAATGAGTTCTTTAAACTATACACGACTCTAGAATCTTATAAAACAACCATCAATGGTGAAACTGTTATACTAATGCCTATTGGGTCACCCTACTTAAAACACATAGTTGGTCAATAAATAATTATTGTATACTTTTATTAAAAAAGGTTAATTTCTGTCATGGCAGAAATTAACCTTTTTAACCTTAAATATATGAATTAGTCTTGGCAAATAGTATCGAGAGCAACTTCGACCATATCATTGAATGTAAGTTGTCTTTCTTCAGATGTTGTTGCTTCTCCTGTTAGAACGTGGTCACTAACCGTTAATATGCTCAGTGCTTGTACACCAAATTTAGCGGCTAAATAATAAAGAGCAGCTGTTTCCATTTCGACAGCTAAAACACCATGATCTGCAAGTTTAATTTGCAAATCTTTGTTGTTATTATAGAAAGTATCTGAACAGAAGATGTTCCCTACAAGCAAATTCAGATTCTTTTTTAAACCAATTTCATATGATTTCTTTAAAAGGTCAAAGTCGCCAATGGGCGCAAAATTAATCTGTGGGAATTCCTGTGCAATCATTGCGGAATCAGTTGTTGCACCTTGAGCTATTATAACATCCCTTAATTTTACATCTTGCTGCAGTGCACCACATGTCCCTATTCTCATCAGTTTAGTTACCTTGTAGTCGGCAATTAATTCGTGGATATAGATAGAGGCTGAAGGCATACCCATTCCTGTTCCTTGGATAGATACCTTCTTTCCTTTATATGTGCCAGTAAAACCTAACATACCCCGAACCTTGTTATAAGATACGACATCTTCCAAAAATGTTTCAGCTATATGTTTTGCTCTTAGTGGATCTCCTGGTAATAAAATTCTTTCGGCTATTTCTCCTATTTTTGCTTCGATATGAACACTCATTATTTATCCCTCCATTATAGTGTGTAAAATAATACATAGAACTATATATAAATGATACTAATTAATTGAAAAGCTTGCAATAAGGATGATTACCAAGAAAGTGTGATATAGTTCACACTTTCTTGGTAAAAAGCATCATTGAGAGCCATGGATTAAATTAGTATAATTCTAGAAGGTTACAAATAAATAATAATTATTAGAAACCTTCTTAAATAGATATTAATTAGACCATTTTCTGAGAGAAGCTTCATCAGCATCTTGCTCGCTTATGGCTTCTAATTTTTCATAGTCTAGGATAATAAGATTATTAGAAGTAAGTTTTATAATCTTTTCTTTTTTGAAGTCGCTTAGGGTTTTGGAAACAGACTCTCTAGTTAGCCCAACCATACTAGCTATGAGAGTTTGATTTATTTTATTATCAACAATATATTGATTGCCTTTTTGCGCACTAAAATTACAACAAAAATCTAATAGGATATTTGCCACCTTTGTTCTTACGTTATAAAAGCTTAAATATCTAACGGTACGATTAAGTATTCTTACTCGGTCAGCTAATATTTCATATGCTTTAAAAAGAATAGAGGGGTATTGTTGTATTAATTCAAAAAAGTCTTCTTTAGAAATAGAGCAAGTAGAAGAGTCTTCTAGTGTTTCGACAGATGAGATGTTGTTTTTCTCAGTAGAGAAGATTTCTGTTTCACCTAACATATGACCTTCTCTAGCAATACCTACAATAATTTCCTTATCCAAATACATTCTAAAGATTTTAGCAGATCCAGATCTTAGAAAGTAAACATAATTAGAAATATCGTTTTCAAACATAATAATCTGGTTCTTTTTGAAGTTTCGAGTTTTGAAGAGATGTTGTATAGATTCAAGCTCATCTTTACTTAAATCAGACAGGACGTAAAGATCAGAAATACAATCTAGCATGTTAAACTCCTTTCAGCAGTATAACTTTTAGTATATGACTAATTATATCATAGATGAGACTAAAATGGTTTAGCAAGCCCAGTGGAATAACCTTCTGGCGTTAAAACGAATTGATGTAGGTAAAATATAAAGAAAATGATAGGGGTTATATATGTTTAATATAATGGAAAAAATCTATGGTGTTTCAGAGGAAAATAGTAGTATTAAAACAGAAGTACTTGCAGGTCTAACAAGTTTTGTTTCTATTTCATATATTATTGTTGTCAATGCTACTCTTTTAAGCACGACGGGAATGCCTTATGAAGCTGTTGCAATTTCAACGATTATTTGTTCATTAGTGGCTTGTTTACTAATGTCTTTTTTGGCAAACTCACCTTTAATCCTTGTTCCAGGAATGGGGGATAATACATTTTTTGTATTTACCCTAGTAGGTTCATTTGGTCTTTCTTGGCAACAAGCCCTTACAGTTGTTCTTTTTACTGGAATTATTTTTATACTGACTTCAGTTACTAAGATTGCCAGTAGCCTTGTTGCCACCATACCGAAATCTTTAATTAGTGGAATGAGCGCAGGAATAGGCTTTTTTATTGCGTTTTTAGGGCTCAAAAATGGGGGCATTATTGTAGCATCTGAAGATTCATTTGTAACGCTAGGTAATCTAAGTAGTCCCGTTGCTTTAACAACGATTATGACATTACTCATCATACTTGTTTTATATTTAAGAAATATACAAGGAAGTTTTTTAATAGGAATTATCTCTGGGACTGTGATTGGCTATTTATTTGGAATTGTTGATACGGCTTCTTTAGGGGCAGGAGCTCTATCTTTAACCAGTTTTAGCCAAGTGATTTTGGCATTTGATTTTAGTCAAATATTTACAGCAAACTTTTGGATAGCAGTTTTTTCACTATCTATGTTTAGTATTTTTCAAAATATGGGCTCACAGTTGGGTATGCTTCAAAATGACAATAAGTTTGCTAAGTCTTTTTTAGCAAATGGAATATCCGTAGCCATGGCTTCTGCCTTAGGGTGTTGCTCCATAGCTAGTGCAGCTGAAGGAGCAACGGGAATAGCATCTGGTGGGAAAACAGGGTTAACCTCTTTAATAACGGGATTACTATTTATACCTGCCATATTTCTCTTGCCACTTTTTAGGCTAATTCCAATGAGTGCAGTTTCGCCAATCCTTATGATTGTGGGATGTTTAATGGTGAGTCATAATATAAAAGATATAAAATTCGAGGACTTTACAGAAGCATTTCCGGTCTATTTAATGCTTATTGTTATGCCACTTTCCTTTAATATTGCTAATGGAATAGCTTTTGGATT
>CAYRAL010000102.1:4035-5191 GCA_964422235.1 uncultured Candidatus Epulonipiscium sp.
GTTAAAAATGGCCAACAAGCTAGAAGTGTAGTATTGGATTTATATCCTATACAATTGTAAAAGTAATAGGGGGTAGGCAATTAGAAGTATCTAAATCAGTATATGGACTATCATTTTTATTTTTCCTGTATTTTGTTTTGGGAGCCATATAGAGACTTTTAATATTAAGAGCAAAATAGGTGCATCCTAGGTTATAATAACCTAAGAGCATCTATTTTGTTTTTTAGAAGAAAAAGATATATGAAAGGTGGTAATCCTTATGATGGTTGGGACAATAACCATAACACTTCATGCACCATGGGTAAACTCACTTAAAGAAAAACGGACAATTGTTAAAAGTATTTGTGCAAAGGTAGGTAATAAGTTCAATGTATCCATTGCTGAAATAGATGCCCAGGATGTTCATCAAACAATTATTATTGGGATTGCTTGTGTCGGTAATACCATTAATTTGCTCGATAGTATATTAGATAAGATTATTAACTTTATTGAAAGCAATACTGAAGCAGAAATTATAGTGGTGGATAGGGAAATTCTCTAAAATAGAAAGGGACTAAGATGATTTTATACGAAGACATGCTAGAAGCTACATTTATAAACAGACCAAATAGATTTATATCCCACTGTATGCTTGGTGGGGAAGAAGTAATTGCCCATGTTAAAAATACAGGACGCTGCAAAGAGTTATTGATAGAAGGCACTAAAGTTTACCTTCAGTCTAATAATGATCCCAAACGAAAAACCAAATATTCCTTAATATCCGTTCAAAAGGGAGAAAGATTGATTAATATGGACTCTCAGGTGCCTAATAAGATGGTTTATAAAGCCATACATAGTGGGGGAATAATTTTACCAGGTGTAAGCGAGCAAATTACTTACCTTAAAGGAGAAAAAACCTACAATCAGTCTAGATTTGATTTCTATTTTGAATCAAAAGATCAAAAGGGATTTATAGAAGTTAAAGGGGTTACCTTAGAAGGTGATGGTATTGCCTTATTTCCAGATGCGCCAACAGAACGTGGACTAAAGCATATTTATGAGCTTATTGAAGCCAAAAAAGAAGGTTACTTAGCATATGTTATTTTTGTTATTCAAATGAAAGATGTAAAACATTTTATACCCAATATAGAAACACATAAGGAATTTGGAGAGGCTT
>CAYRAL010000103.1:0-5182 GCA_964422235.1 uncultured Candidatus Epulonipiscium sp.
TCTTCTACTTCTTCTAAATTAAGTTCTTCTATTTGCTTGGTTGATATATTGATATGTTTTACAAATGGTTTATACCCTTCCATACGAATCACTATTTTATGCTGGCCGCCAGATAAAGGTATATTATCTTCTATTTCTTCTAATCTATAGATGATATTATTTCCTATTTCTATGGTTCCTTCTGTAGTAGGTATGTTGGATAACTTTAAATACCCTGCGGACTTAACAACCTGTATTGACCATATGGTGTTATCTAGCCCTTTAATGGTAAGTGTATCTAAATTATTAATATTATTAATATCAATTTTTTCTAATTCATCATTAATGACCATTAGGTCACTTGTATAGTCATATTTCGTATTTCCTATTTTGATTGTTTTACTTTGGGCATTTATATCTATTTCTAAAAGCTCTGATTTTATCCAGGCTTTAGCACTTTTTTGTATGGTAAGTATATCTTTTTGCTTAGCTTGGTATGTAATTTCTACAATATCTCCTAGCTCAATTTCCTGTATACTCATAGGCTTACCGTAACGATCTGTCATTTGTGTTTTATCTTTAATAGACATTTTAATATGCTGCTTTTCTTCTATATCCCATATTGTTATCCTTTTTCTTTTGGCTCCAATCTCATGAACTACTCCCCTAATCTCCTCCGCTTCCACTTCTACATCTTCACTAGATATATTTCCTATAATAGGTGTTAGAGGTTCTGCTACCACAGCAGCCTTTTTTTGTCCAAATAATTTAATCATGTATAACATGACAATCATCATTATACTAAGACCTAAGACACCTGTAATAATCATGGTTTTTATAAACTGTTTTTGACTTGACTTCTTTTTGCCTTTGCTCATTTCACTCACCTTTACTTATTATGCTTATATCCCTTATTGTAGTTAGTTTTTGTCATAAGTGCAACAACAAGTCCCCTAAAAGGGGACTTTACAATATTTTTTACCATTTCATTACCTGCCTTGCACAATCCACGTAATTATCTTTATAATCAAGTACCTTTGTTAGTTTCCGGTAAAACATATTATAATTCCATCTTCTTTTTGAATGATAGTATTGATTACATAGCTTAGCAAATCGTTCCGGAAATATAATCATCCCTTTAAGAACACTGATTTCATTTTGTGATAATGGGATAAGCTTATTATACGCTTCAATTATACTAATAAGCAAATTAATATCCCATCCATTTCTTTGCATAATACGCCTTATTAGGTAAGCTAAATCTGCTATTTGTACATTATGTCCACTTTTTTCAAATCCTGTAATAACTGTACTGTTTTCACTTGTTTTAATTATATTGTAGTATGTATATTTCTGGTGACCAATATTTCCCCTTTCTACTCCTATATCTATTAGCCTTTTATAATCCTTTATGTTTGTAAATTCTTTAGCTATTTGCTGGAATTCTCCGTATATGGATGCATTTTTTAAATATAATACTTCAAAATCTGTCTTACTCCCTACATTTTCTATTTTTCTTTTTAGTTTTACTGTTTCTAGATATCTTTTTTCGTATGTATCGCCTAAGTTCTTTATTTTAACTAACTTCATGCCCTTTGGTAAGTTATGAAATTCTTTACCTGCAATATGCATTTTAGCTAACAATTGCACTGATTGCTTAATATCTTCTATATTAGAAAAATCTGTTGCTTGCCCATTATTCCAATCCATCATAATATATACACGATTATAGTAGATGACGTAGGGGGTATTTTTGTTGCTTATGTTAAGTTGATTTAAGCAAGTAAACCCTTTTTGTATAAGATGTTCTTTTATGTTATGCTCCAAGGTAATTTGAACTGGTGTATAATCACTTATACAAATTGTTTTTGTTCCTTTATCTGTTTCACACATATACATCCCTCGAAACTTATAGCATCTTTTTACTTTGATCCCAAATTCCTTAAATATATCAGGGTGCATCATTTTCACTATTATCCCCCCTTGTCTTTATTTCTCTTTGTTCTAAGGCATCTCTATAATGTATATGATACACTCTTGCAAAAAATATCTATTTTAATTATTTACTTGTTTATAGTCAAAATCTTATTTAAATAGCAAAATTCGACTATACCATAGTTATTTAAATAACCATGGTATAGCCGAATTTTATTTATATCTTTTTATATTCTTTTATGATTTCTAATAGAATATCTTTTTCATTTAGTTGTGGGTTTTCAATAACACGCCCTAATACCATTTGTAATATATTACCGATTTCTTGTCCCTCTTTAATCCCTAGGCTCGAAACATCTTGCCCAGTGATTGCTAAATATTTTAAAGAGTAACATTCTTTGTTTTCTATAATACGAATAAATATTTGTTTTGTTTTCTCTAAGTCTTTTAATTTAGGTTCAAGCTTGTCTGGATTTTGACCACGGGCATCTGCCTCTTGAATAATAAGAAGTTTCCTAAACAAATCTGGTCCTATTTCACATAAAACATGTTTTATGCTTTCCTTGGTTAGCTTTTCTTGTATATGAAAATCATGATATTTAACTAAAATCGTCACTTGTCTTATGGTTTCATTATCAAATCGAAGGCGTCTTAGTATCTTTTTACTCATTTCTACACTTTTAGGGACATGTCCATGAAAATGGTCAATCCCATTTTTATCCCTGGTGTGAGTAGCGGGTTTTCCTATATCATGTAATAGCATAGTGAGTCTTAAAACTTCATCTTTTGGTATTCGCTCAATAGCCTTAATGGTATGAACCCCCACATCGTAAATATGATGCGGGTGATTTTGAGGTGTATTAAAGCAGTGACTAAACTCTGGAAGTACATATTTAAGCAAATCCCACTGATGCATATCTGCAAGCTTCCTTGGTCGATCCGATAAGAGTATTTTCATCATTTCATCCCTAATACGCTCTTTGCTTATATATTCTAATAAGTGAGAACAACTTAGCATACCCTCTAAGGTCTTTGCTTCTATCTTAAAGCCTAATTGAGCTGAAAACCTAACCCCTCTTAATATACGAAGTGCATCCTCAGTAAATCTCTCTTTGGGGTCCCTTACTGAGCGTAGTAAAGCTTTTTGGATATCTTTCATTCCATTATAGGGATCTATAAATCCTTCCTTTGGATGATATGATATGGCATTAATTGTAAAATCGCGTCTTCCTAAATCTAATTGTATGTCTTTTACAAATTCTACACTACTTGGCCTTCTATGGTCTTCATACTTACCTTCAGTTCGATAAGTGGTAACTTCATGATATTCATCATTCATCCTAACTGTTACTGTTCCATGTTTTAAGCCTGTATCATAAGTTTTTAGAAAGACCTTTTTTACCATATTAGGGGGGGCTGACGTTGTTATATCCCAGTCATTTGGTGTTTTTCCCATCAATGCATCTCTTACGCATCCACCTACTATATAAGCTTCGTGGCCTGCCTTGTTAAGTATCTCTAAAATAGTTCCTACCCCATCTGGAAGCTTAATGATTAATTCTTTCATTTAAATCACAACTTTCTTCCTGAATCTTAATATGCTCTACCCCAGTATACCATTGTATCTGCAGGCTTTTCACAACAGACACATGTTTGTGCTAATTGCTCTTGTTCAAAAGGTATACATCTTGAGGTTGCACCTGTTTTTTCTTTTATTTCATCTTCACAACTTTCTTCTCCGCACCACATTGCTTTAATAAAGCCTGGTGTTTCTTCTATTATTTTTTCAAACTCATCCATATTTTTAGCCACAAAAGTATGTTCTTCTCTGTGAACTCTTGCTTTTTCTAGCATATCTTTTTGGATTGTTGCAAGAAGTTTAGATACCTCTGCTTCAATATCATCTAATGAAACAATCTTTTTCTCTCCCGTATCTCTACGTGCAAGTACAGCTTGATTTGCTTCAATATCCTTAGGTCCTATTTCTAGGCGAACTGGAACACCTTTCATCTCGTGTTCACTGAATTTCCAACCTGGTGATTTATCACTATCATCTACCTTGATACGTCCAATTGGTTCTAATTGCTTCTTAAGCTCATCAGCCTTATCTAGAACTCCTTCTTTTTGTTGAGCAATAGGGATAATCATAACTTGGATAGGAGCGATTGCTGGTGGTAATACAAGACCACTGTTATCTCCGTGAACCATAATAACTGCTCCTATAAGGCGTGTTGTAACACCCCAAGAGGTTTGGTAAACATATTGGAGTTGATTATTCTTGTCTGTATACTGAATATCAAATGCTTTTGCAAAACCATTACCAAAGTTATGGCTAGTTCCTGATTGAAGTGCTTTCCCATCATGCATTAAACTCTCTATGGTATATGTCTTTTCTGCTCCTGCAAATCTTTCTTTATCTGTCTTTCTTCCTTTTATAACTGGTATAGCAAGTACATTCTCACAAAACTCTTCATATACATTTAGCATCTTCAGGGTTTCCTCTTGAGCTTCTTCTGCCGTTGCATGAGCTGTGTGCCCTTCTTGCCATAAGAATTCTAGTGATCTAAGGAATGGGCGTGTTGTTTTTTCCCAACGCACTACTGAACACCATTGATTATATAATTTTGGAAGGTCCCTATGTGATTGAATTTCGTTTGCATAATGTTCACAAAATAATACTTCTGATGTTGGACGAACACATAGCCTTTCTGTTAATTTGCTTTCCCCACCATGTGTTACCCATGCTACTTCTGGTGCAAATCCTTCTACGTGATCTTTTTCCTTTTGTAACAGGCTCTCTGGAATAAATAAAGGCATATAGACATTGACATGTCCTGTAGCCTTAAATCTCTGATCTAATTGTTGTTGTAAAAGCTCCCATATACCGTAGCCATAAGGTTTTATAATCATACAACCTCTTACACTTGAGTAATCTATTAGGTCTGCTTTTTTTACAACATCTGTATACCACTGTGAAAAATCTTCTTGCATATCTGTAATTTCAGATACAAACTTCTTTGCCATTAATAAAACTCCCCTCATAATATGTTGGTATTCAATCACCTGGCGGTGATTTCATGCTACCCTAAATTTCACCCTTGCAAGCAAGTGAAATTTAGGGTAGCAAAAAACTCGCATCCCTAGAAAGGGACCGAGTTTGTGTGTTCGGTGGTACCACCCTTGTTAATGAGCAATGGTTATTGCGCATTCACTTTGTGTCCTCTATAACGGGAGAACCCGCTGCACTTATGTATTTATGCAGAAACTC
>CAYRAL010000104.1:0-5163 GCA_964422235.1 uncultured Candidatus Epulonipiscium sp.
CCAGCTGACTCAAGGGAAACAGCGGCAGCTTGGTACTACGCAATCACAAACAAAGAGCACCCAACATCACTTGCCCTAACCCGTCAAGATTTACCTGTCCTTAAAAAATCAGGTAAAGAAGCCCTAAAGGGAGCATATGTTGTCAGTGAGATTCTTCCAAAAGATGCAGATATTATTATGATAGCAACAGGATCAGAAGTACAACTGATCGTAGAAGCATCAGCTCAACTTGCCAAAGAAGGTATTAAAGCAGCAGCCATTAGTATGCCTTCAATGGATGTATTTGAAATGCAATCAGAAGAATACAAAAATACCATATTACCAAAAAACAAAACAAAACGTTTGGCAGTAGAAGCAGCCTCATCATTTGGATGGCATAAATATGTAGGACTAGAAGGTGCAACCATTGCAATTGACCACTTTGGTGAATCAGCACCAGCAGATCTGTTATTTGAAAAATATGGATTTACAGTAGACAATGTTATTAAAGTAGCAAAAGGATTATAAATAAGATTATACCTAGCCGTGTAAGAGAGCTTACACGGCTTTATTATGTCAATTCCTATCGAACACACGTTAAAGTGTTAAGCTATTAACAATTAATTAAGAGCTTATCCACATTAAAAAAGCTAGTACAAGCTTACAAAACAAGTTATACACAAAGTTATCCACACTATCCACAGGATATCTGTAGACGAAACACATGTTTTGTGGAAAATCTAAAAGTTATCCACAACTTATAATTTTTAAAATTATCTTGACTATTTATACATATCGTATTATAATTATGCATATTAAGAATAAAAACTAAGTTTCAGATAGGGGAGATTAGAGTGATTAAAAAAATAGCACTAGGATTAATGACAATTAGTATTGCAGCACTAGCACTTGTAGGTTGCACAGCTAAAACAGCAGATGGATCAGATCCAATTATTATGGGTACCAATGCAGAATTCGCACCTTTTGAATACAGAGAAGGGAATGAAGTTGTAGGATTTGACATTGAGATATCTAAAAAAATAGCAGAGAAATTGGGAAGAGAACTTAAAATTGAAGATATGGAGTTTGGTGGATTATTAGCAGCACTTGAGTCAGGCAAAGTTCATTTTGTTGCTGCAGGGATGACCAAAGATGAGGAAAGAGCCAAGCAAGTTGATTTTTCCCAGCCATATTTTATATCTAACCAGCTTATTACTGTAAGAGTTGACAATACAGAAATCGCCAGTGGTGAGGATTTAAAAGGTAAGAAGATTGGTGTGCAACTAGGAACAACAGGAGAAAGTGTTGCAAGAGACATTGAGAGAGCAGAGGTAGTAAGCTTTGATAAAGGAGCTATGGCTCTTGTAGATCTAGCTAATCGGAAGGTAGATGCTGTTATATTAGATGCAGAACCTACAAAGAACTATACGGCAGATAATGAGGATTTAAAAGTACTAGATGAAACCTTAACAGAAGAAGAATATAGCATAGCAGTTCCTAAGGGAAATCAGGAGTTATTAGATGTCATCAACGAAACTTTAGAGGAAATAAAAGCAAATGGTGAGTATGATGAGTTAATTGCTAAGTATTTCTAAGGTAAAGCTAAAGTAGCAACTAAGAAAAAGGTTATGGCGATTCCATAACCTTTTTCTTGTTAGGCAAGGAATATATATGGTACTATAGATAGAGGGGGATTATTATGAATATGGATAGAACCATAAAGTTTTACCAAACATTTATTGAAAAACAATTATATATATATATATGGGAGGGTTTTAAGTGGACCCTTGCCCTTACAGCCATTGCTGCTGTTATTGGGCTTATTATAGGACTTGTCATAGCCACCATTCAAATAGCACCTTTTCCTAATAAATTTAAATTTGTGGAAAAAATATTAAAGCGTATTGCTATTATATATGTAGATATTATCCGGGGGACACCGGCTATTGTACAAGTTGCATTTATATATAGCGTTGTTTTTACAAATCCTAATATATCTAAGCTATTTGCAGGTGGATTGGCATTTGGGATCAATAGTGGCGCCTATATGTCAGAATTAGTAAGAGCTGGGATTCAAGGAATCGATAAAGGCCAAATGGAAGCAGGAAGATCCTTAGGAATCGGTTACGGTACAACTATGCGGTATGTTATTATACCTCAAGCATTCAAGAATGTCTTGCCAGCCCTAGTCAGTGAGTTTATTATTTTAATTAAAGAGACAGCAGTTATCGGATTTATAGGTGGTATGGATCTCATGCGCTCAGCAAATATAATGACAAGTCTTACATTTAATGCTAGCCAACCTCTTCTTATTATTGCAGTTATATATCTTATCTTAACAAGTACCTTTACTAGAATAATGCGTAAAGTAGAAAAGAAGATAAGATTAGGAGATTAAACATATAAAGCAGACAAAATAGAAATGGGTGATTGTATGATTAAAGTTGAAGGCTTACATAAAAGCTTTGGAGATCTTCACGTATTAAAGGGTATAGACGAACATATTGAAAAAAGTGAGGTTGTTGTCATTATCGGTCCTAGTGGATCAGGTAAGTCTACCTTTTTAAGATGTATTAACCTGATGGAAGTACCTAGTGAAGGAAAGATATTAGTTGAAGGCATTAATATAACAGATGCAAAAACAGATATTAATGATATAAGACAAAGAGTAGGAATGGTATTTCAGCACTTCAATCTATTCCCTAATATGACAGTGTTACAAAATATAACACTTGCACCTCTTAAAGTAAAAAAGATATCAACAGAGAAGGCCAATGCAATAGCCTATGATTTATTAGATAAAGTTGGACTGCGTGATAAAGCCCATGAATATCCAAATAAGTTATCAGGAGGGCAAAAGCAAAGAATTGCAATTGCCAGAGCACTTGCCATGAATCCAAAGGTTATGCTTTTTGATGAGCCCACATCAGCACTAGATCCTGAGATGGTTAAAGAAGTACTTGAAGTCATTAAAGCATTAGCCAATGAAGGGATGACCCTTATGGTTGTAACCCATGAAATGGGATTTGCAAGAGAAGTAGGAACACGGCTTTTATTTATGGATGAAGGAAAGATTGTTGAACAAGGTAATCCAGAAGATATTTTTGATAACCCAAAAGAAGAACGTACAAAAATGTTTTTAAGCAAAGTGTTGTAAAAATCTTCAACAAGTTATGTCACATACTTTGAGCATTAAAAGATAAAACTATAAAGCTAAGAGAAAAATATTTGTCAAAAAAAAAGGAAATACGGAAGAGATGTAGAATATTAACTATTATACAAACTAATTTATAATCAATATATTTTAGTTTGAATTTGGGAGGAGATGGTCGTATGCAATATATTATTAGCGGAAAGAATATCGAATTAACAGATGCCCTAGAAAGTAAAATGATAAAACAAATGGGTAAATTAGACAAGTATTTTCTTCCTACTGCAGAAGCGCAAATCACATTTAGTGTTGAGAAGCTTCGTCATATTATTGAAATTACAATTCCTTTCAACGGAAGAATTTTGCGTGCCGAAGTAGAAGGAAAAGACATGTATGCAATTATGGATGATGCAGTGGCAATTATTGAAAAGCAACTTAATAAGTATAAAAACAGAATACAAGATCGTAGCAGATCTACGTCACATGCAGTTTTTGCAGAAGAGTTTATGCAAGCAACTAAAGTAGAAGAGCCGTCCTTAAAAATTAAAAAAACAAAGCGATTTGCCATTAAACCAATGAGCGCTGAAGAAGCTGTATTACAAATGGAACTCCTAGGCCATAATTTTTTCGTCTATTTAGATGAAAACATGGAAGATGTAAATGTAGTTTACAAGAGAAAGAATGGAACATTCGGACTCATTGAACCAACACTCGACTAAAGATTACATTAGAAATTCAAAAAACCCTGAGCTGTACGAATATAAGCTCAGGGTTTTTTAATGGTATAAATAAAAAAATGAGGTAGAAGATAATGAAAATTGATATTATATGTGTGGGTAAGTTAAAAGAAAAATACTGGGTAAATGCAACAGGAGAATATAGCAAGCGTCTATCTAAGTACTGCAATCTTAAAGTGGTGGAAGTAGCAGATGAAAAAACGCCTGACGGAGCAAGCCAGGCCCTTGAAGTTCAGATTAAGGCTAAAGAGGGTAAAGCAATACTAAGGCATATCAAAGATGGGACGCATGTCATAGCATTAGCCATAGAGGGAAAGCAGTATACATCTGAGGACTTTGCAAGTAAGATTGAAAAGCTAGGAATCAGTGGGCGTAGTCATATTGCCTTTGTCATAGGAGGATCCCTGGGGCTGTCTGATGAAGTAATGACTAGGGCTAATGAAAGTATTAGTTTTTCAAAAATGACATTTCCGCATCAGCTTATGCGGGTGGTGCTGCTAGAGCAGGTCTATAGGGGGTTTAGGATTATTAGGGGTGAACCGTACCATAAGTAACGGAGCATTCGGGTGTATGGCCTTATGTTATAAGGGGTGTACAGATATATAATTTTGATTAAACTAAACAAATTAAACTAAGATGAAGAGTAATGGCATTAATCCGCTATTGCTCTTATTTTTTTGTAGAAAACACGTCAGAAAATATCTAATTATTCTGTGATATGGTATAGTATAGTTAGAGATTAATATATAATAAGGAGGATTTGTATGTCAATAAGTGCAGGCAATTTAGGATTTGAAAAGGACATATGGAAAGCAGCAGACAAATTAAGAGGTAACGTAGATGCCTCAGAATATAAACATGTCGTATTAGGCCTTATATTTTTAAAATACATATCAGATAGCTTCGAGGCTAAGTTTAATGAATTAGTAGAAGAAGGAGCAGGATTTGAAGAAGAAAGAGATGAGTATCTAGCAGAAAACATATTCTTTGTGCCAGAGAAAGCAAGATGGGATTATATTGCAAAGCATTCTAATGACCAAGAAATAGGACAAGTTATTGATCAGGCAATGGTAGAGATAGAAAAAGAAAATATAAGACTTAAAGGTGTATTACCTAAAAATTTTGCAAGACCAGAATTAGATAAGAGAAGACTTGGTGAAGTGGTAGATTTATTTACCAATATGCCCCTAGTAGATCCAAAAAGCAATAAGGATATTATCGGTAGAACTTATGAGTACTGCCTTTCTATGTTTGCAGAGCAAGAAGGGAAACGTGCAGGAGAATTCTATACACCAT
>CAYRAL010000105.1:0-5144 GCA_964422235.1 uncultured Candidatus Epulonipiscium sp.
AATCTAGCATTTTTGGAAACCATAAATGTAAAGTCACTAAGGCCTGGTATGCTACCAGCACCACCAGCACAATCACCACTAATAATTGTTATTTGAGGAATGACTCCTGATGCTAAAGATTGCTTTTGGAATATTACGCCGTAGCCTTCTAATGCATCAATACTTTCTTGTAAACGAATACCCGCTGAATCAAGGAAGCCAATAATAGGAGCACCCATCTTCATTGCATCATCGTATACTCTTGCGATTTTCTTTGCATGCATTTCGCCCAGTGATCCGCCTATTACAGTTGGGTCTTGGCTATACACATAAACTAATCGGCCATCCATTGTGCCGTAACCTGTCACAACGCCATCAGCAGGTGTTTCTTGTGTCCCCATATTAAATTCAGTGTTGCGGTGTGTAATAAATGCTCCTAGCTCCACAAAACTGTTTGAATCTAATAGGTTGTTAATCCTCTCTCTTGGGGTCAGTTTATCTGCAGCTGTAAGCTTATCTAGTGCTGCTTGTCCCCCACCAAGTTGGATTTCCTTGCGACGAGTTTCTAACTGTGAATTTTTGTCCAAAATACTCATCTATAATCCTCCAATTCTTTAATAATATTAAATCAACCTTATGTACATATTATACAATGTCATAAAGTCGAAATATCTCCTTCTATAGTATACTGCATAATGTATGAGGGTGCAATGGGTGATGTCTAACTTAATCGTGTGTTTCCTTACAAATTACTTAGATAATTTAGCTCTTTTTTAGTAAGTGGACGGTATTTCCCGCTTTCTAACTCCCCTAGATTGATCGTTCCTACAGAGACTCGTTTGAGGGTAATAACCGGGCTTCCTATAGCCGCGCACATCTTTCTAACTTGGCGATTTCGCCCTTCTCTAATGGTAATGGATAAGGTAGCCGAGTTTTTGGTTTGGCTTAGAATGCGTATTTTTGCCTTTGCAGTTTTCCAGTTGTCTATTATGAGTCCTTGTCTGAAACGCTCTAATTGAGCGCTGTTTGGAATGCCTCTTACAGTTGCTATATATGTTTTTTCTACTTCATGTTTTGGGTGGGTGATTAAATAAGTAAGATCCCCATCGTTAGTGAGAAAAAGCAGGCCAGATGTATCACAATCTAGCCTGCCAACAGGATAAATTCGCTCAGGCACTGTTTTTAATAAATCTAAAACAGTTTTCCTATTTTTTTCATCTTTTACTGTTGTTACGTAACCAACTGGCTTGTTAAGCATATAATAAACCTTTTTCTCTTCTCCGCTTATGATTTGATTTTTATACATAACAACATCTTGAGTAGGATTTATTTTAGTTCCTAACTCTGTGATTGTTATATTGTTAACTTTAACACTGCCGTTTAAAATCAGCTCTTCAGATGCTCGCCTAGAAGCAACACCTGCTTGAGCCAAAAATTTTTGTAGTCTCAATGATAATCCCCCTATTTTAGTTTTAATCATGCAATAAATTTGTCCACTTCACAATAACCTCTTTAATAGAGCGGCCTAGTGTTCTTTTAGTAGCACTTGAAGTTGTTATAATTGGCAAAGTGCTTACCAAAGAATCACCTATATAAACCTTGGCTGTTCCAACAGGCTCAAGGGAAGAGATAGGCGCAGTTACTGCTTCTGGAATATCTACAGTTATAAAAATTTGCTTTTCTTCTTCAGTTTTAAGTGGTAGGTTTAATGACTGACCATATCCAATTGTGACCAAGTCTTCTTCTCCTCTAATAATAGGAAGTGTTCCTACTTTGTCCATGGCTTGTTTAATAGAGACCATTTTATAGTTATTAAAGCCATACTCTAGGAGCCTTGTGGTATCTGTGTATTTTTTGTTATTTCCTCCTGGTCCCCATCCTGAAGCCAGTACAACTGCAAACAATTGCATATTATCCCGTTTTGCCCCGCCTACAAAACAGTGACCGGCCAATCCAGTAAATCCGGTTTTCACACCATTGGCCCCTTGGTAACTATTTAAAAACCGATTTTTATTTTGCAAATTATGTGGCCTGCTACCTTCTAAAGGAGCACTGGGGATAATTTTTGATGGCGTATTTATTATCTTAAGGAATTCAGGATTTTCGTAAGCATGTTTTGTAATAATAGCTAAGTCATAAGGGCTAGATATATGACCGGGTGCATCAAGTCCATTAGCTGTCTTAAAGGAAGTAGACTTAGCACCAAGTTCTTTAGCTCTTTGGGTCATTTGTTCGCAAAATTCCTCAACACTTCCACCAATGTGCTCTGCAATGGCAACAGCGGCATCATTAGATGATTGGAGCATAAGTGCGTACAAAAGATCTCCAAGGGTTTGTCGTTCTCCTGGTCTTAGGTACATTTTGACCTTAGGGGCTGCTGCGGCTCTTTCACTAGCCGTTACAACATCTTCCGTATCCCCTTGTTCCAAGGCAAATAGACAAGTCATAATCTTAGTCGTGCTTGCCATGGGAAGGGGAATATCTGAATCCCTTTCCCATAGTATACGCATACTACTTTCTTCAACTAATACAGCCCCCTTGGCATTAATATTAATAGCTTCTGCATATATGCTTATTGGGGGCCTTAAGGTTAATGTAACTAGAAACATAGTGAGACAATAAAAAACAAACTTTTTTCTCCTAATCATAAATTAAAATCCCTTCTTTACGTAGTTTGTTTTATTTTCTCACTAATCCCCTTCATTTATTCATAGTAATCTATTTCTTCTTGAACTTCTTCTTTAAATCTTTCGATTAACTCTTCCTTTACCTTAGGCAATTCATCAAGACTAGAAAATCCAAAATGTCTTAAAAACTCACCTGTGGTACCAAAAAGTATGGGTTTGCCAATAACATTTAGACGTCCTACTTCGTAAATTAGATTAAATTCAATTAGCTTATTAATGGTATGGTCTGAGCGCACACCTCTAATGTCTGCAATCTGAACCTTGGTTATAGGCTGAGAATAAGCAACAATTGCTAAGGTCTCAATAATAGGCTGAGTTAATATTTTTTTGCTTGGTTTTTGTAAAAATCTCTCTATATAAGGTGCATTGGCTGGTACAGTACACATCTGATAAGCATCATCAATCTGTGTAATCAGTAATCCGCTATTATTTTCTATGTAAACTTCATTGATTTTATTAACTGCTTGGTAAATATGTTCCTCTTCAACTTCTAAGGTTTCAGCTAAATGCCTAATCTCAACAGCTTCGCCAGATAAAAATAAAATTGACTCTATAATAGACCTAATCTCTAACTGCCCTATCTCTAACTGCTCTATTCCCAACTGTTCCATCTCCATCCACTCCACTTATTCTAATTTCCTCTAAAATATCTTTTTGATAAATCTCCACTTTTCTCTTATGGACTAATTCTAAAAGAGCCATAAAGGTCACAATCATCTCTAACTTGCTTGTATGCTTACTAAATATTTCATGAAATATAATTGTTTTGTTTATTTCGATTAAATCTAAAATAAATTGACTTTTGTCTTTTATGGTGTAAGAATCTCTTTTAACAATAATATCATCTATAACATGGGTATTCCTACCTGTAAAATTTTGCCTTTTAACGATATCTGCAAAAATACTATAAATTTGCTCCATGGTAATACTTCCCAAAACCTCCTCAATAGGAATTGTGGCAGGGACATAGTCCTCTACTTGTATAGGTATATTCCTAAAATATATATTCCCCGCGTCTTTCTCATGTTCTTTTAGTTTTTCGGAAATATGTTTCATTTTTTTATATTCTAATAAGCGAGCAACGAGTTCACCTCTTGGATCATCTTCTGGGTCCTCTACTTCTGGCTTAGGCAAGAGCATCTTTGACTTAATGTACAGCAAGGTAGCTGCCATTAAAATAAAATCACTCACACTTTCAAGAGATACTTCTTGGGTAGTTTTCAGATCTTCTATATAGGTCATATACTGATCTGTAATGGGTGCAATTTGTATATCATAAATACTCATCTTGTTTTTTTCGATTAAATGTAAAAGTAAATCTAGTGGGCCCTCAAAGGCATCTACCTTTATTGTCATACTCATCTTTATCTACCTCATATTCTTTTATAGCTTCTTCTTATTATTCTACTATATAAATGAAAAATATCAAACACTTTAAAAAAGTTCACCTAAACTTCAGGTGAACTTCAATGATTACGCTTATGAAGAAAGTTTAAAATAACTTCTAAAGATATATCTTACCATATGATTATATTTTGCCTTATTGATATCAAAAGCTGCAATAAGTGGTAGTTGGCCTACTTTTTCTTCTCCCATAAGGTAAGTCACAGTTCCAACAGTATCATTCTTGCGTATTGGCGCCGTAAGATCTGGTTTAATGGTAATCTTATGACTGATTTCCTCGTTTGCTTTATCTTTAGGCAATACAATACTCATTGTATCCTTAATGGTATATTCTAATTGTTGCTTGTCCCCTTTAAAGATAGGCGTTTGTCCTAATATTTGATTGGCCTCATGCCCTTGCTTTACAATGTAATTAGCAAATCCATAATCAAGTAGCTGAGCGGCCTCCCTAAATCTAATTTTAGAATCAGGTGCTGCTAAAACCACAGCTATTAGATCCATATCATTACGACTAGCTGTTGCACTTATACAGTGTTTAGACTGAGAGGTGTAGCCTGTCTTAAGGCCCGTTATACCTGTATATGCTTTAATTAACCGATTGGTATTGGTAAGGCCAAATTCACTTTCTCCTCGTCTCGTCTTATGAGTAATACTATCCATCCAAATCGTAAGAACCTTACTAGCTTCTGGAAACTTAGTCATAAGCTCTCTAGATAATAATGCAATATCATAAGCCGTGGAGACATGACCGTCCCTATGAAGGCCACATGGATTTTTAAAAACCGTATTCTTCATACCTAGTTCCTGAGCTCTTTTGTTCATTAGGTCTGCAAAGCTATCTTCACTACCTGCAATATACTCACCCATTGCGACAGCAGCATCATTAGCTGATGCAATGGCGATACATTTTAGCAAATCAGCTACTGTTTGTATTTCACCTGGTTCCATAAAGACCTGAGATCCACCCATCTTTGCTGCGTATTCACTAATGGTCACCTCATCATCCCACCCTATCTTACCACTTTCAACGGCTTCGTAAATGAGGAGCATTGTCATTACTTTGGTAATACTAGC
>CAYRAL010000106.1:0-5088 GCA_964422235.1 uncultured Candidatus Epulonipiscium sp.
GCAGCTGCTGGCATTTATACTGCTAAACATGGGAACCGATCTGTTTCGAGTAAAAGTGGTAGTGCTGATGTTTTAGAGGCCTTAGGCGTCAATATAGATCTCTCTCCTAAACAAGTGGAAACTTGTATTAAAAAGCATCATATAGGATTTTTCTTTGCACCACGCTTTCATCCCGCCATGAAGTATGCAGCACCTATTCGGAAAGCATTAGGCTACCCAACCATATTTAATATACTCGGGCCCTTAACGAATCCAGCCCATGTAAATGCTCAGATTATAGGGGTATATGAAAAAGAGCTAGGGCCCATTTTCGCTAAAGTCCTTAGAAATCTAGGATGCAAACATGCTCTTATTGTATATGGATTAGATGGTCTGGACGAACTAACAACCACAACAAGTACAGAAATTGTAGAACTTAAAGAGGGTGAGATTAATACCTATCATATGGCGCCACAAGATGTTGGCTTAAAACCAAGTAAACCAGAAGATTTACTTGGAGGTGATTCTCAGGAAAATGCCCAGATCATTAGGGATATATTAAATGGCGTTCTTGGCCCTAAAAGGGATATCGTTCTTTTAAATAGTGGCGCCGCCTTATATATTGGTAAAAAAGCAAGGAGTATTAAGGAGGGGGTAAAGATGGCAGAAAAATTAATTGATAATGGAATGGCTCGTATTAAGTTGGAAAATTATATTAGATATACTCAGGAATTAGGAAGAGAAAACGTAAAAGAGGGGTGCATCTAATGGTTTTAGCTGATATTTTAGAAAAGATTACAAGTAAGAAGAAAGCAATGCTAGCTCAAATCATCGACGATTACAATCAAAAGTATCCCGATTTAATGTCTAAAGTAAAATCCAAGAACACCACCAGCAGTTTCTATGATGCTATTTCAAAACCGGGGCTTTCAATTATTGGAGAAATTAAAAAGGCCTCTCCCTCAAAGGGAATTATTAAAGAATCTTTTAACCCTGTAGAACTAGCCTTAGCTTACGAACCCTATGTAGAGGCTATCTCTATTTTAACTGAAGAATACTTTTTTAAAGGGCATTTGGATTATTTATATGATGTACGCCAAAAAGTCGACCTACCGTTGCTTTGTAAAGACTTTATTATTGATTCCAGACAAATTGAAATGGCTTATAGCTTAGGAGCAAATGGCATCTTACTCATTGCAAGTATATTAAGCAAAAATCAGCTACAGGACTATTTGTTGTATGCTAAAAGCTTTGGTATGGATGCTTTAGTTGAAGTTCATACAAAATCAGATCTTGATAAGGCCCTACAAACAGATGCAAAAATTATCGGGATTAATAACAGAAACCTAAAAAATTTTATAACAGATTTAAACACAACAATTTCTCTAAGTAAAATAATCCCTTCCACTCATTTGGTCGTTAGTGAAAGTGGAATCCATACAGGTGAAGATATTGAACTTATCTCATCCCAAGCAAAAATAAACGGGATTTTAGTTGGTGAAAGTTTTATGAGAGCTTCCCATATATCCGTCCATGCAAAGGAGTTAATAGATGGCTACCGACATAGAAATTAAAATTTGCGGTCTCAGAACCATGGCAGATATAGAAACAATCAATAATCTGGAGATTGATTATATTGGTTTTGTTTTTGCCCCTAGCAAAAGGCAAGTAACGCCACAAATAGCTAGGCAGTTAATTAAAATCTTAAATCCCAAAATAAAAACCGTAGGAGTATTTGTAAATGAAGCAATAGAAGTGGTTAATGAAATAGCAGATTTTTGCCCCTTAGACATGGTTCAGCTACACGGGGATGAAACACCCCTATACTGCTCTAAAATAATCAAACCTGTGTGGAAGTCCTTAGCCGTAGCCTCTAGAAATGATATAGAAAGGCACCTTGAATACCCAGATATATCTGGAATTTTACTAGACAACTTTATGCCAGGTGTACCTGGTGGATCTGGCGTAGCATTTTTATGGGACCTAGCTAAGGATATACCACGAGATAGAATTATACTTGCTGGGGGACTGTCCCCACACAATGCACAAGAAGCTATAGGGAAAGTAGGCCCTCATGTTGTGGATATTAGCTCGGGGGTAGAAACAAACGGGGTTAAGGATAAAGAGAAAATCAAAGAATTTATAAGGAGCGTGAGGGCATATGGATAGGAAATTTGGAGAGTTTGGCGGACAATATGTGGCTGAAACACTAATGAACCCATTACTAGAGCTTGAAAAACAATTTAAAACGTATTGTAGCACAGAGGCATTTAGAGAAGAATTTAGAGCATACTTAAATGAATATGTAGGGAGGCCTTCCTTATTATATTATGCAAAAAGACTGACAGAAAAAACTGGAGGGGCTAAGATATATTTAAAACGAGAAGATTTAAACCATACAGGCGCTCATAAAATCAACAATGTATTGGCCCAAGTATTATTGGCTAAACATATGGGGAAAGGTCGTATTATTGCAGAAACTGGAGCTGGTCAACATGGTGTGGCCACAGCCACAGTAGCAGCTCTGTTTAATATGGAATGTACCGTGTTTATGGGAGTGGAGGATATGAAAAGGCAAGAACTAAATGTTTTTAGAATGGAAATATTAGGTGCTAAGGTTGTAGGCGTATCTTCAGGAACTAAAACTCTTAAAGATGCTACAAATGAAGCCATTAGAGAATGGGTGAAATGTGCCGAAGATAGTTTTTATGTAGTTGGGTCAGTGGTCGGGCCTCATCCTTACCCAAAAATGGTAAGAGAGTTTCAAAAAGTTATTGGAGAGGAAACAAAATCACAAATCCTAGCCAAAGAAAATAGGTTACCAGATTACTTAATAGCCTGTGTTGGTGGTGGAAGTAATGCTATGGGAATGTTTCATCCTTTTTTAGAAGATACCAATGTTAAAATGATAGGTGTAGAGGCAGCGGGACATGGAATAGAGACAAATTTACATTCTTCAGCCGTGGCTAAAGGAAAGGTTGGAGTCCTCCACGGAATGAAAACTTATTTATTACAAAATGAAGATGGTCAAATTAAACCTGCTCATTCTGTTTCGGCGGGTTTAGATTACCCAGGTATTGGCCCAGAACATGCTTATCTTCACAAAATAAAAAGGGTAGAGTATGTATCTACAACAGATAAAGAGGCCTTAAATGCATTTAAAGAGTTATCTGTAACGGAGGGAATCATACCGGCATTAGAAAGCTCTCACGCTGTGGCTCACGCTTGTAAAGTAGCTAAAGACTTACCCAGTGATAACATTATTATTGTTAACTTATCCGGCCGTGGTGATAAGGACATTCACACAGTAGCTCAACTTGTAAAGGAGAGGCCTAATGAATAGAATTTGTCAAAAAATGAAAGAACTTAAAGAAAAGAAAAAAACAGCTTTAATTACTTATATTACAGCTGGAGATCCAAATATTAAGCAAACAGAAGAGTTAATTTATGCGCTAGAAAAAGGAGGAGCTCATATTGTTGAAATAGGAATACCACACTCAGACCCTATTGCTGATGGACCTGTGATTCAAGATGCTGCCCAAAGATCTTTAGAGGCTGGAACTAAGATAAAGGATATATTTGAATGTGTCAAACAAGTAAGAATGAATAGCCAAGTTCCAATTGGGTTTTTAGTTTATTATAATATGGTTTATGCCTACGGGATTCAGGCTTTTGTGGAAGAGTGTGCCAATATAGGAGTTGATGGGCTTATTATACCGGACCTACCTTTAGAAGAACAAGATGAAATAATGCCTTATTTAAAAGCTACTAAGGTGGCTTTAATCCCCTTAGTAGCACCTACTTCTAAGGCCCGTATTAAACACATAACCAGTAGAGGAAATGGATTTGTATATTGTATCTCCTCCATGGGAATTACAGGGCAAGAAAGCTCATTTTACAAAGATGTTGATTTGTTTTTAAAAACAGTCAGGGAAAGTACAGATTTACCCATAGCTGTAGGATTCGGGATATCTAGTAAAGAGGATGTAGAGCGATTTGAAGGGTTAGTAGATGGGGTTATTATAGGCTCAGCCATCGTAAAAGAAATCTATAAATGTCAGGGAAATCTAGAAGAAGTTAAGAAGATAGTATCTAAATTTTGTGTGTAAAAAACAAAAATAGATTCAAAAAAAGAAGGGATTCCCTTCTTTTTTTGAATCTATTTAACTTTTAAATTAGTTTGTGTCGTTTGCGTCTTGCATAACTTCTTTAAGGCCCTTGAATGAACCGAGTAAAGCAACCGCTTCAGAAGGAATAATTAGTTTACTAGATTTACCCTCTGCCATTTTTTCAAAAGCTTCCATTGAGCGAATAGCAAGCACTTGGTCTGTAGGATTACTTTCTTTTATGGCATTAAAGACAAACTTTATTCCATCGGCTTTAGCAGATTCAACTGCGCGAATGGCTTCGGCTTCACCTTCAGCTCTAAGAATTCTAGACTCTTTTTCACCTTCAGCAGCACGAACAGCTGACTCTTTATCTGCTTCAGCAGCTAAAATAACGGCGGTTTTAGCTCCTTCAGCTTCAAGTACTGCTGCAGCTTTAGAGCCTTCAGCCCTAAGAACGGACTCACGACGTTGACGCTCAGCACGCATTTGTTTTTCCATTGCATCTTGAATATCTTTTGGAGGAATAATGTTTTTAAGTTCAACACGGTTTACTTTGATTCCCCATGGGTCAGTTGCTTCGTCTAAAATCACACGTAAGTTTGTATTAATCACATCACGTGACGTAAGAGTCTCGTCTAAATCTAAATCACCTATAATATTTCTAAGGGTCGTAGCTGAAAGATTTTCAATGGCACTTATAGGATTTGCGATTTCAAAGATATAAGAAACCGGGTCTGTAACTTTGTAATAAACAACTGTATCAATAAGCATTGTTACGTTATCTTTGGTAATAACGGGTTGAGGTTCAAAATCCATAACCCGCTCACGAAGATCTACCACCGTATACATGGTATCGATGAATGGAACGATGATATTAACACCTGTATTGGCTGTTTTGTGATAACGGCCAAGTCTCATAACCAGACCAACTGTTGATTGCTTGATAATCTTGATTGTTGAAAAAGAAAGTATTACAATAATAAATAGTAATATACCGAAA
>CAYRAL010000107.1:0-740 GCA_964422235.1 uncultured Candidatus Epulonipiscium sp.
CCTTATTTTCTTTTACGCTACATAGTAATATGGGGATTATACGAGGACAAGGTGCAGGGGCAGTGGACCCCGAACAATCCATAACAAACCTAACTAGTACAACAGAAGCAGGGATTACAGTAGATTTAGAAGAAAAAAATTCAGATTCTGGATTACCTCTTTATGACGTTTTATCCATACGTGTGTATACTGATTTTGATGATTTTACAAATACAATTGATGGAGTAGAGGCTCCTACGCCTTGGGGATTTCTAAACCAAAAATTAGGGGATAATAATGTTATTGGTCTAGATTATGATGAGGAAAGGGGCACTGTTGCTGAGTTTAAAACTAGCCAAGCTTCAAATTTAGGACTCATAAGATATTTTAACAATGCAGAGAGTCCTAAAGTTACAGGGACAGTCCTTTTAGAAGGGAAATTTAACTTTAAAGATACAAATACTGAAAGAAGACTATTTCTTCCAAATGGTAAAGCTCATTTGGCTTTAAAGGCAAATACCAATGGAACGTTAACCTTTGGTTCTACAACAATAGGTGATTATGAAACAGACAGATGGTACCATATTCAAATGATCATCAATAATGACGCAGGAGAAATGGAGCTCTTTATTGACGGTGTAAAGCAAGGGGATAACCATAGTATGGGTACTGAGAGGCAGATTGATCACATTCGGTTTATGCAAATAGGAATTGCCAATACTGACTCCAGTATGTATGTAGATGATTTAGGAATACAGGAA
>CAYRAL010000107.1:750-4521 GCA_964422235.1 uncultured Candidatus Epulonipiscium sp.
TGATGGAGAAGAAGGTCCCATCGAACCAGAGCCGGAACCAGATCCAGATCCAGAGGAACCCAATCCAGATGATCAACCCATAGAAACTGAAAATATGGTTGAAAATGCTAGTTTTGAAGAGCTTCTCGATAATACAGGTAATGCTTGGGACTCAGATCAACAAGCAGTAGGCTGGGGGACTTGGAGGGCTACAGGTAGTCCGAAGTTTGAAGTGGTAGAAGATAAAGTATATGACGGCCAATATGCAGTACGCATAAGCACTGATGAGGTGGGAAGAGGTTCTGTCAGTAGTCCTGATATTCCAGTCGTAGTCGGTAGAAAGTATACAGTATCTGCTAGAATAAAGACTGAACATACTGATAGGCCTGGAGCCAAAGCCCAAGCTAGAATGAGGGTTACACCTTATGATAGTGACAGCAAACAAATTCCAAACTCTTATACCCAATCATCACTTGTGGTAGGTGCTGCAGATTGGCAAACATTATCTGTAGAATATGAAATTCCAAAAAACACGAAATATGTAAAGATTGGATTGTTTATGGAAAATTCAACAGGGACTGTTGTTTGGTATGATGATATATCAATGTATCCCCTTATACCAGTTACAAGCATAGATTTAGGTGAAGATAAAGAGATTATGATCGGGCAGGATCTACAATTAAATCCTGAAATAACCCCAGTAGAAGGTAGTCGGGTATTTAATTGGGAGTCATCAGACAATTCTATTGCAACAGTTGTAGATGGTAAAGTTACAGGTGTTGGAATAGGAGAAGTAACCATTACTGCAAAATGGGCTTATGATGAAACCATTCAGGCAAGTCTAAAGTTGAACGTTGTAATCGATCCGGCTAATCATATACCGGTTGAAAGTATTCAGTTTAATGAGGATAGAGTAGAAGTTATAGAAAGAGGTTTTGGAAAATTAAATTGGACCGTTAATCCACAGGATGCAACGATTCAAAAAGTTGATTTTACAGTAGAAGACCCAGACATTGCATTAGTACAAGAAACGGGCGAAATTATAGGCTTAAAAATAGGTGAGACAACCGTAACAGTTACAACAGCTGATGCGACTGATGCAAAAGATACTGCTACAATTGTTGTTGTAGAAGCTCAAAGAGATGAGTTTGATGACATGAGAGAAAAATGGGAAAACCAACTACTAGGAACACCTTACAATCAAAATGATCAAAAGGTTAAAGAGATTTTATTAGATGTTACAGAAGTTGCCCAAAAGCAGTGGGATAGCATGGAGAAAGCGCCTAATAGAACTTACTTATGGAAGGACTTAAGAAATACGGATAAAGATGTTCCAACAGCTACAGCCAATTCAGCTGATGTACGCTCTATGTATGGAAGACTTCTAAATATGACCAAGGCATATAAGCTTCCAGGTTCAGAATTAGAAGCTAATCAAGTCTTATTACAAGATATTATAGATGGTTTAGACTTCCTTTTTGAAAATCATTACTACCCAGGTAGGGTAGCCTATAGTAACTGGTGGAACTGGGAGATAGGGGTACCTATAGACCTTAATAATATTACAGTATTATTATATAATGAACTATCCCCCGTACAAGTTAAAAATTATATGGATGCAATAGAATATTTTCAGCCAGATCCTACCAAATCAGGTGCTAATGGGGAAGGAACCACAAACCCTGGTTTAAGAGAGGCAGTAGGGGCAAATAGAGTAGATGTCAGTAAGGCGGTTGCTGTCCGTGGAATCATCGTAAAAGATGGCGAAAAGATAGCAAATTCAAGAGATGCCCTTAGTCAGGTATTTGAGTATGTAGATGAGATGGATGGATTTTATAAAGACGGTTCATTCGTACAACATGGGAATATCCCTTACACAGGCTCATATGGTAGTGTATTAATTGATGGCGTGGCAACTTTATTAGATGCTTTACATGGGACAAGTTGGGAAGTGACAGACCAAAATGTAGACAACATCTATAAGGCAGTTATAGACTCTTTTGAACCTTTATTATATAAGGGCGCAATTATGGATATGGTTAGTGGAAGAGCAATATCCAGGCCAGTAGGTGATCATGGTAGAGGGCATGGGATTATTAATGCAATTATTAATTTGATTCCTTCAGCTCCAGATTACTACGCTAACTACTATAAATCTTTCGTAAAAAATACTATAGAAGAAGATACATTTAAATCTTATTTAGATGGTATTGAGAATATGCATTTATATAGCCAAGCCCTTGCAATTGCAAATGATTCTAACATACCACAGAGGAAAGACTATATTAAACATGTTCAATTTCCAAGTATGGATAGGGTCGTACATCATCAAAAAGACTATGTTTTTGGTGTAGCATCTCATTCAAATCGTATTGGTAACTATGAAACCATGAATGGTGAAAATACAAAAGGATGGTACACAGGAGATGGTATGACTTATTTATATAATACTGATCTAGGTCATTATACGCATTACTGGCCAACGGTTAATGCACTTCGTATGCCAGGAACGACAGAGGCTAGAGCTTCAAGAGATAAGGCATCAGGACAAAGAAGGTTCCCTAACAGAGATAAAGGTATGTCATCTAAATCTTGGGTTGGAGGAGCTGCACTCAGAGACCAGTATGGTACATGGGGAATGGATTTTGAATCTTGGGACCAAAGCTTAGAAGCTAAAAAATCCTGGTTTATGTTTGATAAGGAAATAGTAGCACTAGGTGCGGGGATAGACAGTAAGGCATCAGACATAATAGAAACAACAGTTGAAAATAGAAAACTAAGTGAAACAAAAAATGATCTTATAAGAGCTGGGAACGATCAAGTAGATAAAACAATTACCACTCAAGAAAAACTAGACAATGTTAAATGGGTTCACTTAGAAAGCGGTATAGACGGTTCTGATATTGGATATTATTTCCCAACAGACCAAGAAGTCTATGGCATGCAACAAACAAGAGTTGGGAAATATAAGGATATTCATGATGCTGGTTCAGATGATGAAATAGAAAGTGACTTTTTTACCATGTGGATAGAACATGGTGAACAACCACAAAATGAAACATATGAGTATGTATTATTACCCAATCAAACACTAGAAGAGACAAAACAATACGCTCAAAATCCAGATATTATTGTCTTGGCAAATACGGAAGAAGTACAAGCTGTAAAACACACAAGACTAAACACTGTGGGTATTAATTTTTGGACAGATACAGTGCAAAGATTAGACAAAATTACATCACACAATAAAGCAGCAGTTATGATGGAAGAACAAAATGGGCAACTGGAGATTTCTGTATCTGATCCAACCATGGAAAACTCAGGTAAAATAGAACTAGAGATAGATGCTGAGGCTTACCATATCATTAGTAAGGACCCTAGGATCACAGTAGAACAAATAAGTCCTAGTATCAAACTTACAGTAGATGTTAATAACTCAAAAGGCCAGAGCTTTGCAGTAACATTAAGAACAGAGGATAAACAAGACCCAACTGATCCAGTAGACCCAGTAGATCCAAAGCCGGAAAATCCAGGCAGCAATACTGGTGGAGGCGGTGGGGTGGCAAAGCCAAAAGAAAATCCATCTAAGCAAAATATTTCAGATGGAAAAGGCCAAGTAACAATTGGTGAAGGGAATGTAAGTTTAGAAACAAGGGAGGATGTTGTAAGAGCAAGCCTAGCAAAAGAAAATGTTGTAAAGGCTATAGAACAAGCAGTCAAAGAAACAGTAGGGACTACTAGGCCACAAGTGGTCGTATCACTTCCTGATGTAACAGGTAAAGATATAAGCTT
>CAYRAL010000107.1:4531-5087 GCA_964422235.1 uncultured Candidatus Epulonipiscium sp.
TGGAAATGGAAACTGAGATTATAAGAGAAGCATTAGAAAAGAAAGTAGATATGGTGCTTAAGACTCAAGTCATTCAGTATAGGATACCTTTTGGGGCATTAGGAGATCTAGAATTACAAGCAGATGAAACCATAGCGTTTTCATTCAAAGACCTTGGACAACGAGAAGTTGAAAGTAAAAAGAGTAATGAAAAAGTGCTTAAGGTCATAGAACTTAATTTATTAGCAAAATCAAATAACCAATCTAGACTGATAACACAGTTTAGCCAACCAATAGAAATTAAGGTTAGTATAGAAGGATTAGGTGATCCTAATAAACTAGGGATTTACTATTTAAATGACGAAGAAGGAACACTTGATTTTGTAAGTAATAATGTAGAAGATGGATTCATCATCATGAAAACAAATCATTATAGTCAATATGCTATTTTAGAAGTAGAAGAAGTAGCTCCTATCCAACTCTCAGATATTGAGGGGCACTGGGCTAAAGTAAGCATAGAATCTATTGTGGCCAAAGGTATTGCTGGAGGATATCCAGATGGAACATTTAAGCCAAA
>CAYRAL010000108.1:0-3020 GCA_964422235.1 uncultured Candidatus Epulonipiscium sp.
GTGCATGCTCTGTTCTTAAAATAATATCATTTTGTATTTCTTGGCTTAGATCTGTAAAGAAAGCACTATAACCTGCCACTCTAACAACAAGTCCTTTATAGTTTTCTGGATGCATTTGAGCATCTTTTAATAGATCCACAGAAATAACATTAAATTGAATATGCTGGATTTTGAGTTTCATAAATGCTCTTATAAAATCAGCAAGTTTGAGTAATCCTTGATGGCCTTCTAATGTACTAGGACTAAACTTCACATTGAGCAAACTTCCATTACTAAGCAGGTAACTATCTAACTTACTAACGGTTTTCAAAACTGCTGTTGGCCCTAATTCATCACGTCCAACCATAGGTGACAAGCCACCGTCTGCTAGTTGTTCTTTTGCTTTACGTCCATCTGCTGTTGCTCCAACTGCTGCGCCTAATGGAACATGGGCTGAAACAGTATATGACCCAGGTATAAACTGGCCACCTCTTGGGTTCTTGTGAACTTCCACAGCTTTTGAATAATGACGCAGAAGATCTGAACTAATAAGATCAACTTCATCATTGTCATTTCCATATTTATCATACTTTTGAATCAATCTAATTCTAAGTTTTTCTAAGTCTTCACCCTCAAAGTTCTTTTCAAGAGACTCAACAAGCTCAACAAAAGACACTCTTTTTTCTTCGAAAACAATTTTCTTTAATGCATATAGGGAATCACTAAGATTGGCAATTCCAATGCCCTGAACACCTGAAAAATTGTATTTGGCGCCACCATCTGTAATGTCTTTTCCTTTTTCTAAAGATCCATCAACTAGACTAGACAAGAATGGAACGGGGGCATATTCCTTATGGCCTACATCAACTAAGTTACTACCTTCTACCATTAAGCCCACATAATAATCTATGTTGCTTTTTATCTTTTCCATCACTTTTTCAAATGTAACTGTTTCATCGTCTTTTAATTGTTGCAAGGTAATTTCCATAATCTTGAGCAAATTACACATAGCAATATCATGTAATCCATAAGTTTTCCCTGGTATGGATAATTCAACACAGCCTACGACAGAGTAGTCTCTGGCATCTTCTAAAGAAACACCCCTATTTAAGAAACCTGGTACAATGGATTCATCATTAAATATTTGAGGAACTCCTGTTCCTAAACGAATGGTTTCTGCTGTTTTTAATAAAAACTTTTGCTCTGTTAATTCATTTACCCGAACACCAATATTGGGTTGTGGCAATTGAACATCTTGATAGGTATCTAGTACAAGGTATGACAGTTCATTGACTGCTGATCGGCCAGTTTCTGTTAAGCCTCCTAGGGTAATTGTGTAACCTGTTGGGAACCCAGCAAAAAACTTAGCACTATTTTCGCTACGAATTAATACCACATCATTGGTTTTTATCCAAAAACATTCTAAGATTTCTCTTAAATAGTCCTCTGATACACCTTTTTCCACATCTGCCTGGTAAAATGAAAGCATGTATTTATCAAATTGCCCTAGAGAAATAGAACTTGCATTGGATTCATATTGTAACACTACACAAATATACCAAAGAAGTTGAAGTGCTTCATAAAAAGTATCTGGTGCTTGGTCGATTATCTTTTGTGAAACAACTGCTATGTTTAGTAACTCTGTTTTTCTCTCTATATCAGATGTTTTTTCTGCTTCTTGTGTTGCGATTTCTACATATCTTTGAATATGGCGCTGTGTTGCTTCAAGCACAATCTCTGTTGCTTTATAAAAATCATTGCTTGCATCTTGAGATCTGTGGGTTTGGATTTCCTTCTTAAACTCCCCGAGTCCCTTGTTTAAAATGTATGGATAGTCTGGAATAATATGTCCTTGCCCTTTATCCGTTTGGTTTAGTATGACCGCCTTTTGTAAAACAGGCTCTAATACTTCTTTGGTCAACTTAGTATCGATATAATCGTTGAGTGATTCATCCTTCCAAAATGGATATAGCTGCTCTCTATAAATCTTCTTGTCTTCTTCAGAAATAAAAAATGCATCTTGTGGTCTGGACTCTATGGTATCTAATTCATCTAGAATCCAATAAGGTGACATTTCGGGAGAAATAATACCACTGCGTGGCTTAACTGTTCGATTACCTGCAATTAGTTCCCCTTCTCTTATGCTAATTTCCACATGGTCTAGCACCTTGGCTGTTGCCTTGGCTCTACGTATAATAGTAGACTCACCCTTAGTTTGTTTATAGCTTTCCGTATATAAAAGTGCTCTCTCTAAAGAAACGGTTCTCTTTGCTTCAAATAACTGTGACTTTAATTGATTAATTCTTTTAAATTCCATATGCTCCCCCTTTATTAATCTTAATAATAAATTAATCATTCCTTATTTTTATTGTTTGTTATTGTTGCTTATTGTTAATTCTTATTATATAATAGTATTATGCAAATTACAAGTTGCAATTCAAGAAAATTAATCAAAAAAGGAGTGTGATTTCTATAAATACCTATGAAACATTACTAAGTACAATATCAAAACAAGAACAAACACTACAGTTCAATTCATTTAATCATAAAACAGCTTTAGATTTAGGCCTACTACTAATAGAAAAAGCAAACAAAGAACAAAAATCTATTACTATCGACATTACAAAACATGGGCAACAATTATTTCATTACGCTTGCGAAGGAACTTCGCCAGACCAAGATGAGTGGATTAGACGAAAGAATAAGGTGGTTAATCGTTTTTACACTAGTTCTTTATACCTTGGTACAAGATTAAAAAGTTTAAATACTAGCATAGAAGAAAAGTATCTTTTAAGTCCCCTTGAATACGCTCCATACGGTGGTGCATTCCCAATTATTTTAAAAGGTACAGGTGTTATTGGAACAATTACTATTTCAGGTCTAAAGCAAGAAGAGGATCATCAATTTATTGTTGATGTACTTACTTTATTTTTAAATGTCCCATATTAACTAAACAAAAAAAGGAGTTTTATTTATGTACAAAATGGTTGTTATTGATCTTGATGGAACTTTATTAAACGAAGAACAATTAATTTCACCTG
>CAYRAL010000108.1:3120-5079 GCA_964422235.1 uncultured Candidatus Epulonipiscium sp.
CCTTACATAAAAGGGATTGCTGATACTGTCACTCTCTCAAATGAAAAAGATGGTGTAGCTCACGCTCTTTATAAGTATTTGTAGATTAGTAATTTTATTTTATGGAGGTTATATATATGTTTGCTGAAGAGCGTATAGAAGAAATCATAAGTTTATTAAATCAAAATGGTAAGGTTGTTGTTAAGGAATTGAGCAAGACTTTCAATGTCACTGAAGATTGTATCCGCAAAGACTTAAAAACACTTGTAGACCATGGTTTAATTAAAAGAACCTATGGTGGGGCTGTGTTACAGCGTAAAGCAAGCCACAATAGTGCCATCATAACTAGAAAAACTGAGAATATTGATGCTAAGAAAAATGCCGCAAAAAAGGCTTATAAAGTGATTGAAGACCGGGAAACAGTCTTCCTCGATATCTCTTCCACTAATATTTATCTTGCCCAGGAAATAGCCAATGGCTCTAAAAGAATCACTGTTGTTACCAATATGATGGATGTTATTCAAGTGTTTTCATCCGTTAACCATATTACCGTGATTGGTATCGGTGGTGTCTTTAACAATGAACTCAATGGGTTTATTGGTTCCTCTACCATTGAATCTATATCCCGCTATAAAGTTGACCGAGCCTTCATCGGAACCTGCGGAATTGATCTCTCCGATCAAAGCATCGCAACCTTTTTAGTGGAAGATGGTAATACTAAACATGCTATTATTAATGCTTCTAAAAAGAATTACATTATTACAAATAGTAATATATTCTACCAAGACGGTGTTTATAAATTTGCAACACTTTTAGATATTAGTGCCATTATCGTAGACGCCCACCCTAGCGCTCCTATTATAAAAACCCTTAACAAACTTTCTGTTGAGCTCATATAGAAGCTAGCTCATTAAAGATCTGCTGGAAATGTAATCCCCATCTGTCTTCTTACTTCATCCATTATATTAAGCTCCATAATAGAATATTGGTTGTGCTCTTGTGCATTGCCATTTGTTTGTATCAGACGAATAAATTCCTCTACTTCGTAGTACATGTTGTTATGATACTTATTAATTTGTATATGCTCTTCTTGTCCATCATTATAAGTAATTGTAATTTCCCTTGTATCAGGGATCTCTTTTATAAGCATACATCCTTTTTCACCTTGAATCTGGCTTGGCAAGCTAGAATTTGCAATCTTAGAGTATATGAGTTCTCCTTGCATATTTTTATATTTAACCATAATGGTTCCGGCGCCATCTACGCCATTTTCAAGAATTACAGCATCAGCCCATAATTTTTCTGGCATACCAAAAAGCTTAACCAATGGATGGATACAATATACCCCAATGTCCATCAAGGCTCCATTTGAGAAAACTGGATTAAAGGCATTTTCAATGATTCCTTTTTTAAAATTATCATATCGTGAAGAGTATTGACAATATTGGAATGTAACTCTTCGAATTGTTCCAAGCTTACTTAGATGCTCCTCTATGGCCTTAAATCCTGGATCAAATACAGAACGCATTGCTTCTAAAAGAATAACACCATTATCTTGAGCTGCTTTTAGCATCTCACCTAATTCTTTGCTATTTGATGCAATGGTCTTTTCACATAATACATGCTTTTTACCATTTAACATCTTGATTGACTGTTCTGCATGAAAACTATTAGGACTGGCCACATAAACAGCGTCTATTTCTTTACTTGCTGCTAGCTCATCTAAGTCATCGTATACTAATGGCGCATCATGCTTATGAGCATATTCCAGCGCTCTTTCCTTGGTTCTTGAATAGACTGCCACAAGCTCAAAGCCTTTGCACTGGTTAGCTGCTTCTATAAAGTTATCTGTGATTTTATTTGTGCCTATTACTGCAAACCTTACCATATTAGCAATTCACATCCTTCATGTATCTGGTTTTTATTTAAAATTGATAATTTTAAAGCTACTGTTATGAACAGTAGCTTTAAGTTGTTTAT
>CAYRAL010000109.1:0-4996 GCA_964422235.1 uncultured Candidatus Epulonipiscium sp.
AGTATTATAACAAAATATCGTGGACCAATTTGGAAAAGCTTTATTGGTGGTGTTAACCAATATAAACTCATCCAAGAAGGAGATAAAATTGCTGTTTGTATTTCAGGTGGCAAAGATTCTATGCTACTGGCAAAATGTATGCAAGAAGTCCAAAGACATGGAAATGTAAAATTTGATCTTGAATTTTTAGTCATGGACCCTGGATACAATAAGGTCAACAGGGAAATGATTATTCAGAACGCTGAGATTTTAGATATTCCAATCACAATATTCGAAACACAGATTTTTGATATTGTTTCAGATATTGATAAATCCCCTTGTTACTTATGTGCAAGAATGCGAAGAGGCTATTTATATAACAATGCTAAAAAATTAGGCTGTAATAAGATAGCCTTAGGCCACCACTTTGATGATGTCATTGAAACAATCTTAATGAGCATGCTCTATACGGGACAGGTTAAAACTATGATGCCTAAATTACATAGTACAAACTTTGAGGGCATGGAGCTTATCCGCCCCTTATATTTAGTAAAAGAGGCAGATATTATTGCCTGGTCAAGGTACAATGATCTGACCTTTATCCAGTGTGCCTGCCGGTTCACTGAAAACTGTGAGCTTGAGGAAAACAAAGGGAGCTCTAAAAGGGCTGAGATGAAAGAACTTGTTAAAACTTTTAGAAAAACAAACCCTTATATCGAAAGCAATATTTTCAAGAGCGTCCACAATATTAATTTAGAGACCATTATCGGCTATCAAGATAAAGATGGTAACCATAATTTTCTTGATACTTACTAAATTATGTTGTCTTAATCGAAAGCAATTTAGTCTTTAGTTCTTGCTCAATTTTATTTAATTCTAGCTCTACCTCTGCCCTCTTTTGACGACCTTCCACTTGGATACGCATGACTTCATCAAGGGTAGAGATTAAAGATTCATTGGTAATACGAATTGTCTCTAGATCAACAATTCCTCGTTCTGACGCTTTGGCTGTTTCAATGGTTGCCATTTTTAGGGTCTTGGCATTTTTCTTTAGTATTTCATTAGTAATGTCAGTTACTTCCCTTTGGGCTTGTGCTGCCTGAGTTGAGTGAGTAACCCCTAAAGCAAGAACCATCTGAGATTTCCAAAGGGGGATTGTATTAACAATAGTTGACTGGATTTTCTCAGCCATTATGGTATCGTTGCCTTGGATCAAGCGAATCTGAGGGGCCATCTGGATTGAGATCATTCTGGTAAGCTCCAAGTCATGGATCTTTTTCTCAAAGCGATTACAAATACCAGCCAAATCATTAACGGCCTGTGCATCTTCTGGCAGGCCACTTTCATTGGATCTCTTTACAAGAATAGGAAATTCCTCTTTCCTTACTTTAGCCAGTTTCCTTTTTCCAGCTAATATATACATAGAAAGTTCTTTAAAATAAGTTTTATTGAGTTCATACATTTTATCTAGCATTGCTATGTCTTTTAGTAATTGCATCTGATTACTCTCTAATACCCCACAGATTTTATTAATATTAACCTCTGCCTTATCATATTTGGATCTCATAGCAGTTAGTTTATTAGAACTTTTCTTAAAGAACCCTAAAATCCCCTTTTCTTCTTCTTCTACATCAAAACTCTTTAGCTGTGTTGCAACACCAGAAAGCATTTCTCCAATTTCACCTAAATCTTTTGTCCTAACCTTGTTTAAGGCTGTTTCAGAAAAATCGGCTATTTTCTTTTGGGCACCTACGCCATATTCAAGAATTTGGTTAGATTTACTTAAATCAATTTTCTCTACAAACTCATTAACAACCTTTTCCTCTTCTGGTGAAAGGCTGGCTTCATTATTTATTATTATTTCTTCTTTAATCTCTTGGGCTTCATCAACTGCATCAAATGGTTCAAAGGTTAGTGTTGGGATTTCATTACTCATTTTTCTCCTCCATTCATTTAATTTTCGGGTTTATTTTTTAAGGTTAATGCTATTATCTGTTAAGCCTTCTTGGGCAAACATAGTTTCTAATACGGATATATCTGTTGATATATCTAATGCCACATCTTCAAACAAGCCATCTAATAAGTTCTCAAATGCAGCATAAATCGTATCCATGGTTTTTTCGATTTCCATTTTTGCAGTTGAAATATTTTCTCCTTGCACTGGTTGATTGTCTAATTTAGCATAAGTATCTGCAAGTTTTAATGTTGTTGGCAAAAAGTATTGGGTAAACTTTTTTATTTGGGGCAATTTTTCAGGATGTCCTTCCACATATTCAAAAATCCTTTCTCCAATTTCTTCTAACTGATCTAACTTATTTGATAATTCTTCCCCTGGGATTAGATCATTTGCATTTTTGATTGCCTTTATTAATTGTCTGCCATCATCAATTATTTTTCGCTGTTCCGTCGTTAATTGATCCTGCTTATTATCCTTTTTATTATTTTTCATTTCTAATGCTTTGTTTTTTTCTTCTAATGCTTTCATTTTTGCGCCTTGTTGAAGTTTAAGGTATTCTTCATAACACTTATGGTTTATCATAAAATAGGTCTTTTGTTCATCAATATGTCCTTCTGGAAACATCCCTATTTCAATCATTTTTTTTAAATCTTTCACTGTGGCTTTATCACTTTGCCCAGTGGCTGAAGATAGTTCTTTAATCAAACAATAATAACGGTTATTTAAGCGCCTTGTATATCTTTGAAATCTTCGTAACCTTTTACGAATCCTATTCCCATTAATCAAACAGATTACACTTGCTATAAATGGTATAAAAAGCCCCCCGGCAACTGTATGGAATACTGCCTTACTACCAATTGCATAACCTAATATTGTCATAACAGTAATGGGTATACCAAATCCAAGAGCTCCTATGGAACCAAGTACAGTGAATAAAATACCTGGTACTTTACCAATTGGAACCACTAATTTATTTGATTTTACCTTTAACTGATATGGCTTTTCGCCCCAATTACTCATCTATTTACTCTCCTTAAATCATTATATCTTTCTTCTTCTTATTATATCGTATTAGGGTACTTTATTCACTGTTTTTTGGAAATTAAGATCTATATTATCTTCATAATTCCTATAAGTTAAACTTTCTTTATTTCACTTTTTTAAATTTTGCTTTCTTCATTGCCTTTACTAAAAACCCGCCTTTAAACTTTCTAACTTCATAAGAAACAATAAATGCCTTTGGTTCATATTCTTCTATAATCCGCATCAGTTCTTCTTCCCTACTTCTTTTTGTAAGGATATCTAAACGGTATCTTATACTATCTCGTCCTTCCCCTTCATAGACTGTAACGCCAAAGCCTTTATTTCTCATGTGCTGGATTAGGTCAGTGTTTTTTTCCATAAGATTGACAAATAGGCTGTTATAGCCTATTGCGAGCTTGTTTTCAATGGCTCCTCCTATAAGAATTCCAACGCCATATCCTATTGCATAGACAAGCATGGCTAAAGGACCTTGGTCTCCGCTGAATACTAAGGATAGGCCAAAAACATAAACCAGGGCTTCTACAAACCCAAGTAATGCCGCAATTGTAGTCATATTTTTAATGAGAAATATAGTTCTAAGGGTAAGGATTGGTACGTAAATCAATTGTAATAAAATAATTAATATAATCTCTTTCATTTAGGCCTCCAAATTCACAAATCAGATGGTCTTCTATAGTATGAAATAATTGCCTCTGCTACTTGAATACCATCCACTGCTGCTGATGTTATTCCCCCTGCATATCCTGCCCCCTCACCTGCAGGATATAACCCTTTAATATTACTCTCATATCGGGAATCTCGTTGGATACGTATGGGTGAAGAACTTCTCGTTTCTGGTCCTGTCAAAACGGAATTAGGGTCAGAAAATCCCTTTAGCTTACTATTAAAAGCAGTGATCCCCTCTTTGAGTGCTTCTACTGCAAAATTAGGTAGACAATCAGCCAAGTTTGTCCATGTTACTTTGGGCGAATAGGATGGTCTTATCTTCCCTGGTCCTGGAGAGGCTACCCCCTTCATAAAATCTCCCACTAACTGAGCAGGCGCATGATAAGTGTCCCCTACCATTTTAAATGCTTTTTGCTCATACTCTCGTTGCAAATACATGCCTGCAAGTGGATGTGAGCTTCCGTAATCTTCAGGTCCTATATTGACTAAAAGAGCGCTATTGGCATTGACTTGATCTCTCTTATGCTCGCTCATTCCATTGGTTACGATACCACCTTCTTCTGAAGATGAAGCAACAACCATACCACCTGGGCACATACAAAAGGTATAAACACCTCTGCCATTTTTGGCTCTATGGGATAATTTGTATTCTGCTGCTCCTAGTTTGGGGTGGTCAGCAAATTTGCCATACTGGGAAAGATTGACAAGTTTTTGTGGATGTTCTATACGCACTCCAATAGAAAATGATTTCTGGATTATTTGCACCTTATTTTCATAAAGCATTTCAAATGTGTCTCTAGCACTGTGACCGATGGCTAGTATGACCACATCTGCGGGAATAAACTCTTTTTTATTAATCCTAAGTCCAGATAGAACCTTCCCCCCCATTACTGTATCGGTTACCATATCTGTTACAGTGGCCTTAAATCTAAATTCTCCCCCTAAGCTTATAATTGTCTTTCTTATCTTCCTCACCACATCTCTAAGAATATCTGTTCCTACATGGGGTTTTTGTTTATATAATATTTCTTCTGGAGCACCTGCCTTGACAAATTCCTGGAGTACTTTTCGACAACGTATATTTTTAATTTGGGTGGTTAATTTTCCATCTGAAAAAGTTCCTGCCCCACCTTCCCCAAACTGCACATTAGAATTAGGCTTTAGTACCCCTTCCTTCCAAAAAAGATCTACATCCTTAGTCCGCTCACTTACCTTTTTACCTCTTTCAAGTACAAGCGGCTTATATCCTCCTTGAGCAAGGATAAGGGCAGCAAAAAGTCCACAAGGACCACTTCCAACAATTATAGGTCTATGGGAAAGAATTTGATTTCCTTTTTCTACTTTTGTATA
>CAYRAL010000110.1:0-2793 GCA_964422235.1 uncultured Candidatus Epulonipiscium sp.
AGGTTGGCAGAAGACCTCCTAGGGCAAGTTGACGCCGCATTAGGTTGGCAGAAGATATCCCTACGGGCCTCTCTTAGCTGTGCCGCTAAAGGATGCCCTCCGGGATATTCTTCTGCCAACCATTGCGTTGGAGTCCTTGAAGATGCCTAAGACGCCTTATGGGGGCTTGGGGGTTAAGAACATAAAGGCCTAAGGGCAGGTGGTTCCCGCATTAGATTGGCGGAAGGTGTCTTAGGGCAGGTGGTTCCCGCATTAGATTGGCAGAAGATATCCCTACGGGCCTCTCTTAGCTGTGCCGCTAAAGGATGCCCTCCGGGATATTCTTCTGCCAACCATTGCGTTGGAGTCCTTGAAGATGCCTAAGACGCCTTATGGGGGCTTGGGGGTTAAGAACATAAAGGCCTAAGGGCAGGTGGTTCCCGCATTAGATTGGCGGAAGGTGTCTTAGGGCAGGTGGTTCCCGCATTAGATTGGCAGAAGATATCCCTACGGGCCTCTCTTAGCTGTGCCGCTAAAGGATGCCCTTCGGGATATTCTTCTGCCAACCATTGCGTTGGAGTCCTTGAAGATGCCTAAGACACCGTATGGAGACTTGGGGGTTAAGAACATAAAAGCCTAAGGCCAGGGGTTTTGCTCTACATTGAGAGCCCCGCCAAGGGGCCCTGATGAAGTTCTTCGGGTTACGGCAAGGTATTCGGCGCAACAGGGGAATGGAAAAATAGGCTGGGCAACTTTTGACGACCCAGGAAGTTGTGTTGCCCAGCCTACTTTTCCAATTCCTCGTAATGCGGGAACCACCTTCCCGTAATGCAGGCCCCCCTCACCATTGGCCACCCCTACCAAATATTACAATCCCATTATAAAACGAATAAATTCCGCCCCCCACATAGAAATATGCTATAATTAAAAGTATTAAGGAACTTAATTTAGAATAGGTGAAAAGTTTGATAAAAATACCAGAAGAATATCAAAGCCTCAACGAAAGTCAACAAAAAGCTGTGCTCTCCGATATAGGAACACAGATGGTTATAGCAGGACCAGGTTCAGGGAAAACCCATGTAATCGTCAATAGAATCCATTATATGATCAAATATTTAGAAATTCCACCAAGGAATATACTTGTTATTACATTTACCAAGGCAGCAGCTGAAGAAATGAAAGAAAGATTTATGGGAATGAAGGATATTGAATCTCACATTGGGTCTCAAATATCTTTTGGAACATTTCATGCTATATTCTTTAAAATGCTAAGAAGGGTTTATGGATATCGAGTAGACCAACTCATTAGAGAAGACGAAAAATTTAAACTACTCCAAAAGGTCATGGAAGAATTAAATATAGAAGAGGAAGACCCGAAAGAATATATCGAAAATTTCTTAAAAGAAATGGCATTGATGCAAAACAATTTGATTCAACTTAAATATTATCATCCAGATGGAATGCCCCAGGATGTATACCATCGTATGGTTAATAAGTATGAAAGCTACAAGGCTAGGCATAACAAGATTGATTTTGATGATATGCTTACCCATTGTTATCATATGCTAAGTCAGGACCCCAAAATATTGACCTACTTCCAGAATACTTTTCAACACATACTAATCGATGAGTTTCAAGATATTAATAGAGTTCAGTATGAAGTGATTAAAATGCTAAGTGCTCCTAAAAATAATATTTTTATTGTAGGAGACGATGATCAGAGTATCTACAAGTTTAGGGGTGCAAGGCCAGAATTTTTAATTCGTTTTCCGGAGGGGTTTCCAGAGGCTAAGCAGATTGTATTAAAGACTAATTATAGGTCAACTAAGAACATTATTAAGCATAGCAATAATCTTATTATCAATAACAAGGAAAGATACAAAAAGCTAATGGAGACACCTAACAAAGATGGTAATCCGCCAACGATTATAAGGTGTAAGGATTCGGAAGATGAGTCTAAAAGAGTGGCTAGCCAAATAACCCAGCTTAATAAAAACAATATACCCTTTAAGGAAATGGCCGTTATATTTAGGACAAATATGCAGGCAAGATCAGTGGTTGATGCTTTGATGGATATGAATATTCCCTTTTATTTGCAAGATAGTATTCCAAGCTTATATGAGCACTGGATTACAAAAGATATATTGGCGTATTTTAATCTTACGCAAAAACTGACAGATGATGCTTCAGTTCTTAGGATTATTAACAAACCCAAGCGTTATATAAGCAAAGCAATCATTTCCCAGGCAATAAAAATAAGTAAATATGGGGTTTTGCGCGATTTATACAATGTAAGAGAATGTAAGCCATGGCAAATTGATAGACTAGAAGAACTTCGTTTTCATCTTCAACAATTAAGAAATAAGAAGCCTTATGACGGCGTTAAGTATATCCGAAAGGTTATAGGATATGATGACTACCTGAGAGAATATGCTGAGTATCGCAAGATACCAACAAGCGGGATTGTAGAAATACTTAATGAGCTTCAAGAGGCAGCTAAAGGATATGAAACATATAATCAATGGAAAGCACATATAGAAGATGTAATGAAGGAACTAAAGACCCAAAAACAGGACAATTATAAACGAAACAAGCATAAAGAAAGAAGTGGGGTTGTCCTATCCACTATGCACAGCGCTAAAGGGTTAGAATTTGAAGCGGTATTTATAATCGGTACAGTAGAAGGCGTTGTTCCTCATGCAAAGAGTAATGGACCAGATGAATTAGAAGAAGAGCGAAGATTATTTTATGTGGGGATGACTAGGGCTAAAGAATACTTATATATTTATATCCCAGAGCATAAATATGAAGGTA
>CAYRAL010000110.1:2893-4984 GCA_964422235.1 uncultured Candidatus Epulonipiscium sp.
TAGGTACAGGGGGAATGATCTGTGTTTACTCGAAAACAAAAGAATTTGACCAGATCTTTTTGAACGGTGTATATGTTGAAGAGACACATATAGGAGGCCTAACCAAGGAAGAAGCTAGGTCTCAGTTAGCTAAAATAGTAGAAACAAAAAAAGAAGCAAAAGAAATTATACTTTATGGCCAAGATAAAGAGTGGACAATTCCCTATGCAAAGTTTCAAGGAAATTATAATATTGATGCCGTACTTCACCAGGCATTTCAAATTGGTCATGAAGGAAATGTAATACAGCGCTTTAGAAATTTTACAAGTAAAGATGTGAAAAGGATAGAATTCACCCTTGAACGTTCTTATAATAAAGAAGTGGCAGATGAAATTGTCAAAGAATATGTAGATGAATTTTATATTGAGCCTCAGGATGCAACAATGGTGAGAAAAGATAGGAAGTTTATCATTACCCCAGAAAAACCTGGGCAAGAATTGGATGTTAAAGCTACGGCAAAGAAGTTGGATGCCCTGTATAGTGAGGGAGAAGAAGGCAGAGTAGAAGTAGTTATTAACACAGTAGATGCTCAAAAAACATCCTCTTATTATGATGATGTACAGACCCCTGTAGCAAGCTTTTATACAACTTATACCAATGCTAGCCCAAGTAGAAATACTAATCTTAGGGTTGGGGCCAAGACCATTAATACATCTATTGAGCCAGGTGAGATCTTTGCTTTATCCGATCACTTTGGAAGTATATCTGCGGAAAATGGTTATCAGACTTCTAAAGTCATTGTAAATGGTAAGCTAGTAGATGGTATAGGAGGTGGGATTTGCCAAGTTGCGTCTACACTTTATAATTCGGTTCTTCTGACGGATTTAAAGGTTGTATCAAGGCAAAACCACTCATTACCTGTGGGTTATATACCCCTTGGTAGGGATGCGACTTATGCCACAGGTGTCATTGATTTTAAATTTGAGAATCCCACAGCCTATCCAGCATATGTTGAGAGCTATATGGAAAACAACCGATTATATGTTAATATATTTGGACATGAGAGTCTTAAGCCAGATCATGATATCAAGTTTGAATCAGTTGTTATGGAAGTTATTCCAGCCCCAGCTCCTAAGTATGAAAAGGATCCAACCTTAGAAAAGGGAAAACAGGTACAGGAGTTAGCTTCACTAGATGGTAAAAAAGTGAATTTATATAAGTACATTTATAAAGATGGTAAGCTAATTGACAAGATGTTAGAAAACAAAAGCTATTATCGTCCAAGGGCTGGCATCATAAGAGTAGGGACAAAAGAAGTACCACTTGTTCCGGAATCACCTAAGCCAGAGCAGCCTAAGGAAGAAAAAGATAAAAGGCTAGAAGTAATTGATGATCCTAGTTTAATGAATCTATATGAGGAACAGGCATAAAACTTAATTCAGATAAAAATAGCGTATAGGAAATTTTAAATTTCCTATACGCTATTTTTTAATATCATTAAGACTGTGGAATAAAAAAGTCATCAATGCTATCGGGAACTTTAGGTTGTTCAGGCTTAGGTTGTTCGGGCCTCGGTTGTTCGGGGCTAGGTTGTTCAGGCCTAGGATTTTCTGGTTTTGGTTGTTCAGGCTTAGGATCTACTGATTCTAGATCATCTGGATCAGGACCTTCCAGTCCCCAAGGATCTTCAAACCAGTTATCATCCCCAGGCTCATCATCTCCATTAGGTATCTCTAAAATCGTATCTTCGTTATGCACATCACATATGTCAAGGCTTGAATGGGTATATTCGCCATTTTCATTCTTGTGATGAATCACTGATTTACGTGTAACATGTTCTGGTGGACAATATGGATTAGCAATCTTTTCAGATATAGTGCATATATTTTCTTCAACGTGCATATCACAGAACTCAGTGGGGAGATCTTCTTTTAGAAAGAAATCAGTGGTAACTGAAGAACCATTAGGATCTAGTTTACAAAGATCTGTTGCTAGCTTGCCTGATATACCACAGATTGTAGCTTGTGTAAGACCAGGAACAAGGGGGAAATCTTTTTGGGGTAAGTCTTCATGAAGATCCCTCATAATAACAGCCCATAAGCCTAAAGGATA
>CAYRAL010000111.1:0-4946 GCA_964422235.1 uncultured Candidatus Epulonipiscium sp.
TAAGAAATTAAGAAGAATAGGAGGCACATACCATGGCCAGAGTTAAAGGTGGAACTAATAGTAGAAAAAGACATAATAGAGTTTTAAAGTTAGCAAAAGGATATAGAGGCGCTAAGTCTAAACAATTCAAAACTGCAAAACAAGCTGTAATGAAATCATTAGATTATGCATACGTAGGAAGAAAACTTAGAAAACGTGAGTTTAGAAGCCTATGGATTACACGTATTAATGCAGCAGCAAGAATTAATGGAATGTCATATAGCCGTTTCATGAATGGGCTTAAAGTTGCAAATATCAATATCAACAGAAAAATGTTAGCTGATCTTGCGGTTAATGACGCAAATGCATTTGCATCATTAGTAGAAACAGCAAAGGCAAACGCATAATAACATATAATCATTTAAAATCCCAAGACCTATAGGTCTTGGGATTTTTTGCATCTAAGATAAGGGGAGGGAGCTAATGACTATTGAGTAGAAAAACGGTATAATAAAGTACATAGGCGTGATTTAAGGACTAGAGGGGGTGCTAAGTGAAAAATAAAAGTCGGAATAGAGCAAGTTGGGCGTTGACCGGAATCGTTTTAGCCTTAGCTCTTTTAACCTGGATTTTTACATTATTAGCAAAAGGTTATTCGGAAAAGGTGGAAAAGATATATTCTACTAGCATATATCCTTTTCTTGCAAAGAAAATTGGGCGGGTGACAGGGTTAATTCCAGTAGCCATTGGTGAAATTTTAGTATTTATTTTAATCTTTGTTATGATTGCTAGCATAATCCTTGCTTTAATAAAGCCACATGTTGTCATTAGAAATGCTGGTAAGATATTTCATGCGGTAATAAGACTATTGGGTTTAGCTTATATACTTTTTTATTTTATATGGGGATTTAATTATTATAGACAAGATTATATGACTTTGGCAGATATTAGTGTAGAATCAGCATCTCTTGAAGATTTAGAAGGGCTTGTACTTGAAGTCATTGGAAAGGCAAATGAAGTAAGGCTTGACTTATTAGAAAATGATGAGGGCGTCTTTTTAATAGAGGAAGACTTTGGAACACTAGCCGAAATGGCTAAGGAAGGCTTTAAAAACTATTATATAGGAGACGTAGATTTAAGTGAAAATTATGGCAAAGTTAAGCCCTTAAGGGTTTCTAAATGGATGAGCTATACAGGGATTACAGGGATTTATTTTCCTTATACTGTAGAGCCTAATGTGAATGTTGATATACCCCATACAAATATTCCCTCAACTATGTGCCATGAAATAGGGCATCAACAAGGATTTGCTAGGGAAGATGAGGCAAACTTCATTGCTTATATGGCCAGTATCAATAACCCACATCCACAGTTTCGCTATTCAGGATATTACCTAGCTCTTCAGCATTTAATCAGTGATATATATAAGCAAGATTATGAATTATATCATAAGGTTAGCTTGGAAATCAGCGATGCTGTAAAACGAGATATGAATCATGAATATTATTACTGGAAGTTAAGGGAAGGAAAGGCTGAAAAGGTAGTTACGACATTGAACGATAACTATCTGAAAGCAAATAATCAAAGTGCAGGTGTGGAAAGTTATAATGGGGTTGTAAAATTATTATTAGCCGAATATTTAACACGTACTAATTAAGGAGGCTGGATTAAAGGAGTTGATTAAACAGCAGATGTAGTGTAAAATAATAAGCTGGATATATGGAAATGACGATACGGAGGATAATTATGGGTGCGGATGATATGGGATTTATAGTAATGGTCTTAACTGGGATTAGCTTAGCCATGGATGCCTTTGCAGTATCCATTTCATGTGGCTTATCATGTCAAAAAACAAGAAGAACACTGCCAACGGCTATGAAGATAGCAATGTATTTTGGTTTTTTTCAGGGCATGATGATATTAATTGGTTGGGCCTTTGGATTATCCTTTAAAGATTTTATATCAGCCTACGATCATTGGGTGGCGTTTATTCTATTAGTAATAATTGGTGGTAAGATGATTCATGACTCCACAGAAGAAGGAGGATGTAACATCTCTCTAGATAGCACCAAGACTCTGGTAACATTATCTATTGCTACAAGTATAGATGCCTTGGCTGTAGGGGTGAGTTTTTCGATTATTAGTACAAGTTTAATTAATATTTCATTAACGTCTCTAATCGTTGCTATTATTACATTTTTATTTTGCTTTGCTGGTACATATATAGGTGCAAAAATTGGATGTAACCCTAAGTTTAAAACAAGGATTGATATTACTGGTGGCTTAATACTAGTATTTTTAGGTGTTAAAATATTGGTAGAAAGTACAATGCTAGCATAAAAAATAAGTATAAAAAATAAATATGAGTATACTAGCAGGGATTTATGGAATACTAAATAGGTAATCCGTTTAAAATCTTAAAAGGTGGTGCTATATTTATGGAGATTAACTCAAGTATTAGATGTGAAGTGGATGAGTGTAGGTTTAATGATTCAGTAACAGAGCACTGTACACTAAATAAAATTAAAGTAGAGAAAAGTGAAGCAAGAGCTACCGATATTGAATCGACAGATTGTGGTAGTTTTGAATTAAAGTAATGAATAAAGAATGCCCTAGACTATTTAATATAGTCTAGGGCATTCTTTATTCATTAATTGTTTTACGGTAATCTGATGGAGAGATACCTTTGATTTTTTTAAACATTTTAGAAAAATTAAAAGCATCCGTATAACCAACAGAAAAAGCAATGTTGCTAATAGATAATTCAGGGTTTGTCATGAGTTCGCAGGCTTTGGCCATACGATATTCCAAAAGAAATTCTTGTGGGGTTTTTTGCAAGGTCTTTTTGAAGATATTAGAGAAATAACTCCTATCTATTGAAAGTTTGCTAGCAATATCTGCAATTTTTATGGGCCTTGAGTAATTGTTTTCTATAAAGGTAATTGCTTCCTTAATATAGATATCTGTCGTACTGTATTTAGGAATAGAGTGTTTAGGTGCGCTTTTAATAAGCTCAGCAATCAATAAAAACAAATATCCTTGTAATTGTAAATCTCTATAAGCTGAAAATTTATCAATGGCCATCATTTGAAAGATATAAGTCTTTAAAGTATCATCGGGGTAATGGAATATTGGTGAATGTCTTGTGATATTGGCTCTTTGTAAATATGCCTCGGCCTTGAACCCATGGAATCCAATCCAAACATATGTCCAGGGGGTGTTTTTATCTGCCTGATAGTATGTGATGACATTAGGTGGTATAAGGAATCCTTGGCCTTTAGTAAGGGAATATTTTATATCATCCATAAAAAAGCTTCCGCTACCTTCTAGTATATAGTGAATTAAATAATGATCTCGGAGGGATGGTCCGGCATCATGGCCAGAATGACACTGCTCTACGCCACATTGATACATATTTAAATCTACCCCATCCCGGTGTTCAATTTCTATATATGACATTAAATTTTCCTTCATAAAATCACCTCTCATCTCACATTATAACATGTAAGTACGATACCATACCATTTGAAAAGATATAATATTTGCTATACTAGAGATATAAAATACTTTGAAAGAAAAGAGGAGATAGTGGTGGCTAAAATTACTTTTGTTGGTGCAGGGAGTACGACATTTGCAAAAAATGTACTAGGAGATTGTATCGTAACACCTGTACTTAGGGAGTCAGAGATTGCATTATTTGATATTGATCCTATTAGGCTTGAGGATTCATATAAGATGCTTTGTAATATTAATGAAAACAGTGGTAATTATTCAAAGATAATAAAATATACAAATCGTAAAGAGGCGCTAAAGGATGCAAACTATGTTATTAATGCCATACAAGTAGGTGGCTATGATCCTTGTACCATTACTGATTTTGAAATTCCTAAAAAATATGGTCTACGCCAAACAATTGGAGATACCTTGGGAATAGGTGGGATATTCAGAGGTTTACGAACCATACCAGTGATATTAGATATTCTAAAAGATATGGAAGAAGTATGCCCAAATGCCACATTTCTAAACTATACAAATCCTATGTCAATTATAATGAGTGCTGTTTATCAAGCTAGTCCAATAAAGGCTATAGGACTATGTCATAGTGTGCAAGAGTGCATTCCAAGGTTGTTTAAAGATTTAGAGATGGATCCTGAAGGTGTTAAGTGGAATATATCAGGAATCAACCATCAATCTTGGCTTTTAGATGTCAGTAAGGATAATGTGGATTTATATCCTGAAATTAAAAAAAGAGCATTGGAAAAGCAAGGGCCTCATGGCGATATGGTTCGTTATGAAATGATGAAAAGATTTGGATATTATATAACTGAGTCTAGTGAACATGGTGCGGAGTATGTTCCGTATTTTATTAAGTCTAAGTATCCAGATCAAATTGAAAGATGGAATATACCCTTAGATGAGTATCCAAGACGTTGCAAGGAACAAATTGAGAAGTGGGAAGAGATGAAAGAAAGCTTAGTTAATAATAAAAATATTGAACATGAAAGAAGTCGTGAATATGCTTCCTACATATTAGAGGCTATGGAGACAGATGTGCCATATCGTATTCATGGAAATGTACTAAACACAGGGCTTATTACAAATTTACCTAAGGATGCTGTAGTAGAAGTGCCTTGTCTAGTTGACAGGACAGGTATTAACCCTTGTTATGTAGGGGAATTGCCACAACAATTAGCAGCTCTTAATAGAACCAATGTAAACGTTCACTTATTAACAGCAGAAGCGGCCCTTACAAAAAATAGGGAACTGATTTATATGGCGGCAATGTTAGATCCGCACACTGGATCGGAACTTTCCATGGATGAGATTCGGGATATGTGCGATGAATTAATAGAAGCACATGGCGACTGGTTACCAGAATATCTTTAGAAGGAAAAGCATCTAAGTAAGATGGAATGATTATAAAATCTGATTGAAAAAACTTTTTCAATCAGATTTACTATTTTGGT
>CAYRAL010000112.1:0-4945 GCA_964422235.1 uncultured Candidatus Epulonipiscium sp.
TTGTTTTAAGGACTTTTTGCTATCTATATGCTTATTTTATAAGACTCTTTTAATACCAACAAGTGGTTTACCTGATGTTCTAAATGCAACGCCTGTGGTTATGCCTGTTTTTGCTGTACTAGCGTGGATAATTTGATCATTCCCCATGTATATTCCAACGTGGGATATGTTTCCGTTATGTCCATAAAACATTAAGTCTCCCGGCCTTACATCTGATGAATCTACATGAACACCATTATTAGCAAACTGCCCAGATGAGCTACGGCTTAGTGATACACCAAATTTTTTAAACACTTGTGAGGTAAATCCAGAACAATCGACGCCATTGGTCAAACTATTTCCACCATAAACATAAGGGTTTCCTAAAAACTGTTTAGCATATGAAATAACGTCATTTCCCTTGCTACTACTTGAACTGCTTTGGTTAACATCTTTTAATAATTTGTCTTTTGCACTTTCTTTTCCTATATTAAGATACTCTTTTGCTATGTAACCTTGTGTTCCTTCTGATGTACTTACTTTTACCCACTCATCATCTATATTTTGTACTGATAAAACTACAGCAGGTGCTACTTTTGTAAGCACATTACTATTTGTAGACCTTTCTTGTCTTAAATTCACAGTTGTTGTTGCTACTGCAATGGTTTTTTCAGCAGCCTTAGGTGCTGCAGCTTTTTTGTTAGGTAATTGGTCAATTAGAAGCCCGTCAATAAATTCTCCATGAATATAGCCTTCTTGGTCACCATTTTGTATTAAAAACCAATCCCCTACTTGAGCATAAGCATATACAACATTATTTTTATACACTTGTGAAATGACTGAACCACTATAATCAGCAGTACTTCTAACATTTACGCCATTTGCATTAATAACACCTTTAGCCTTTTGTATATCTATATATTGTCCACTTATGTATCCTAATTCGTCAGTATCTGTCTCTATGGCATACCATCCGTCATTTGCTTTATTAAGAATATGTATGTAATCACTGGTTCCGACTGAACCTATAATTGCTTGATCTGTACTGGCACCTTTTCTAATATTTAATGTTGCCACATTGACATTCCCATATGCATTTGCATATGCATTTTGACCTAATACTAATACGCCTAGCGTTATGCCCCCTAGTATCTTTCGCAGTTTTCTACTATTCATTTCGGTAGCTTCCCCCTATTTGTGTGTTTTATCATTAAAATGTTTTATATTATTTATAGTTGTTACGTCTTTATTACAATTCTATTATATAAATTCTTTTATCATTTGTCAATTAGTTTTACTAAATACTTTATTCTAGTATTAAATACTATGATTTTCCACTAATTTCACACAATCTTAATATAAAATCTGACATATTACTTAAGTACGAATCAAATACTTAGCACCTGTTATAGTAATTTCCATGATTTAATTGCCAATAATATTATTGATGATAATGATAGAAGAAGTAAACATTGCAAATAACCCCGTATGGTTTGATGCCATACGGGGTTATTTGCTTTTTTGATATTTATTCATGTCACATTATCCATGTATATCCATATATTATAGTAGAAATATATCCTTAGAAAGGATTGATATAACCATGTTTTCTTTATATCCTCCTGTAATGAGCAGACAAACCTTAGGTGATCTTATTGTGGATGTTAGCACAAATCCAATTGCTGCACCCCTTTTTCCACTACCTGGAACACCTGTTAGTATAATAGAACGTACTCCCTCTGGAGAAGAAAGAGTTATAGAAGAGCTGGTAACCAATGAATCCGGCCAAACGCCTATCATATCTCTCCCAGCTCCTCCCGAAGAGCTTTCTCTCGACCCTACTAATACCATTAAACCTTTTTCATCTTATATTATTCAAGCAAACCCTGAAGGCTATAATTCTGTAACTGTAGAAGGTTCACAGATTTTCGCTGGTATTCAATCCATCCAGCCTATACAACCTATAGCTCTTCCCCGACTTTCAAGGCAAGAACAGATCTATATTATTGGGCCACCTACATTGTTTGGAGATTTTCCTCCTAAGATTCCTGAAGCTGAAATAAAACCCACTGGCCCTGCATCCGGGTTAGTTGTATTAGATACGCCAGTTGTCCCCGAGTTTATGATTGTCCATGATGGCGTCCCTAATAATGTAAATGCCCCCAATTATACGATACCATATAGAGATTATATTAAAAATGTTGCTTCATCTGAAATATTCCCTACTTGGCCAAGAACTACTATAGAAGCTAATGTCCTTGCCATCGTTTCTTTCACCTTAAATAGGATTTATACGGAATGGTATCGCAATCAAGGTAAAACATTCACCATTACAAGTTCCACTGCCTATGATCATGCTTTTTTTAATGGACGAAATATTTTTGATTCTATTTCCCATGTAGTAGATGAACTTTTTTCTACTTATATTTTACGAGAAGGCCACAGCCAGCCTTTGTTAACCCAGTATTGTGATGGTGTTCAAGTTCAGTGTCCTACATGGATGTCCTTGTTGTAAATAACTACATACATTTTGAAATTCCTTCTATATTATAGACTGCTCAACTATGAGTTGGCGGTAAGTAAGATACTGCTATGTTTATAATCGTTCTGATTGCATCGTCTTCTATCTCTATATTCAACTCTTTAATTAATGCTCTGAAGGCTATATCGACAGCTTCTTCCCGTTTCCCCTCTGCCGCTATACTTAGTTGCTCAGTCTCTTTTACTATTCTTAATATTAAATCGGTTATAGCCTTGACTTTTTCATCCCTGAAAGCATAGCCGAATAGTAGCAACCCTGCCTTTACATCTGTGTAAATATCGCCATAGCCTCTTTCTTTTAACCACGGCATAGCAAATTTAACGAATAGTATAATCACCACTGCTACAAGTATTGCTGTTAATAAATTAAAGTCTAACATTAATAAATCCCCTCCTGTTCATCATAATTCGGTATATAGTCCATTTCCATGTGTTTTAGTTTTATAGGTGTGTTGTTTTTCTCATATATGTTATACATAAAAGGAAGTCCACCAACTCCCGCCGCTGCTAAAATCGTTAGGGAGGTAGTGTCTTTCCCTAGGAAAATCATAGCCATTGTGAATGCTATGAGGATTATGCACATATAGAAATATACATATAAAGCTTTCTTCCCCGTTTTCATTCTTAACCTTTCCTTTTTCTTAACTTTTAGCATCTTTTCTAATTGTTCCATCGTTAATGTCTCGCTCATGCTTTCCCCTCCTTAACATACTTAGCCATCTTTAAGATTAAGGCCCTCTCGTTTCCAGTAGCCTTTAACCAATATTCTGGACTGCCGATGATCCCAGCCTTCACTAGTACTTGAACTGCTTCAACTAGTTCATCTTCTACTGGCTTAGGTGCAATATTGTAAGTAATGTTAGTATCCTTGAACCAATGGGTAAATTTATTTCCTTGCGTTATCTTACCGTTTTGTATCTTGCCTTTTTGCATACCTTTAGGAGCGCCTGCACATTCGATAAATTCACCGTTACCGATATAAACACCAGCATGGCCTTTCATGTGCAACACCAACCCTGGAATCTCTGGCATTTTACTAATAGGCCCTTTTTCCCTTGCGCTACTATAAGCTGTATCAGCATTTTTATCTTGGGCGCTATTATATCTTATGTTGCCCGTTCTATCTGTCCATAGGAACCCCTTAACTAGTCCGTAACAATCGGAAACCTTGTTACCCATAAACTTGGTAAGGTAAGCCTTGTGCCTTGTATTGTAGGAACCTACTCCGTTGCCTTGCTTCATCTTTTGATTTAATAAGTTCATTGTAAGGGTTTGTCCAAAGGTACCTAAGCAATATCCCCAATTTTCGGCATATGCTTTCTTTACGTGATTAACTAGTTCGATATTTGTATTCATTAGTTTCTTCCCTCCAAATCTGAAATTCTATGGTTAGCTACTTTCATCTGCTCTTCCATTACAAATGTCCTTTCTACTATACAGTTGTGCTTATCCACCTTTTTTTCTAATTGTTCTATTCTGTGATTAACTAGCTTGCTTGATGCCATTACCCCACCAAAGGTTCCTAATATAGACCCTATCAGCATAATTAACGATACAGTTATTTCGTTTGTCATAACTCACCTCATTCTAATTTTTTGTATTAAAAAAGCACGTACAATTAAGTACATGCTTAAAACTTCCTATATTCTTGTTTTGCAGTGCTATTACTCATTTTAGCGTAAATCATTGTTGTAGCTACCGAGCTATGTCCCATTATTTTGCTTATAATCTCTATGGGAACACCTGAATTTATTGCATGTGTCGCAAATGTATGTCTTAAAAGATGTGTAAACACATTTATTTGTGGTGACATTCTTTCACCTACCGCCTTTACCTCTCTCAATATTGAGTTCCTGCCTAGGCGGCTTGGCGCCCTGCTACTTACAAAAAGAGCCTCACAATCATCTGATCTGCTATCTAGGTAGTCCTTTATGATAATCTTTGCTCTTTCGTTAAAATATACTTCTCTTTCTTTATCACCTTTCCCTATAACATAAAGTGACATTTCATGAAAGTCTAAATCTGCTATATTAACATTTGCAATCTCACTTACCCTGCAACCTGTTGTATATGCAAACTCTATTATTGCTTTTTCTCTTTTAGTTATACAGCATTTCCTTAGCAACTCCATCTGCTCTAAGGTTAATGCTTTTCTTTTCCGCTCTTCAACTATTGTCATTTCAATGTTAAGCGTGGGGTCAGTCTCAATATATCTTTCACTGTGTAGCCATGCGAAAAATGTTTTTAGCTTAGAAATCTTCGAATTTAATGTAGTCGATTTAATATCATCTTGTTTTATTGCAAGATAGTGGCGAATATCATTAGTTTCTATCTGGTTAGCTGGTTTCAACACATATCTTGAAAAATCAACGATTACACTTCTGTAGTTTTCTAAGCTGCCTTTTTTCAATCCCTTGAGCTTTTT
>CAYRAL010000113.1:0-4920 GCA_964422235.1 uncultured Candidatus Epulonipiscium sp.
ATAATATAGAAATAGTGGAGAACAAGCCACTAGCCAGGACATTATACGCCGTAGTTGAAATAGGTCATGAAATACCACCAGACTTATATAAGACAGTAGCAGAAATCTTAGCATTTATATATAATTTAAAAAATACATAAAATAAGGTAGATAGGGGGGAAAATTTTGAAAATAAAATCAGGAGATATCATATTAGCAGGATTTGTTATTTCAATATTATTTCTAATTATCATACCAATTAGTGACTTTTTACTAAGCTTATTTATAATTATTAATATTGCAATATCTATTATCCTACTCCTTAATGCTTTATTTGCCAAGGAACCTCTAGATATGTCCTTATTCCCCACAATCCTTCTTATAACGACTTTGTTTCGATTAGCTCTTAATATATCATCTACCAGACTAATCTTAACTCACGGTGATGCAGGGGCTGTTGTAGATGCCTTTGGTCAGTTTGTGGCTGGTGGTAACGTGGTTATAGGTGCAGTCGTATTCATCATCATTGTTATTGTTAACTTTTTAGTTATTACAAAAGGTTCTGAGAGGGTGTCAGAAGTATCAGCTAGGTTTACCCTTGATGCAATGCCAGGTAAACAAATGGCCATTGACGCGGACTTAAATGCAGGTTTTATTGATGAATTAACAGCAAGAGATAGGCGTAAAAAGATTCAAGATGAATCTAGTTTTTTTGGTGCCATGGATGGTGCTTCTAAGTTTGTAAAAAATGATGCCGTTGCAGGGATCCTTATAACCTTTATTAACATTATAGGAGGCATTATAATAGGGGTAGTAATGGGTGAGATGGAAATAATGGAGGCTATGCAAAAATACACACTACTCACAATAGGTGATGGTTTAGTTAGTCAGATTCCAGCCCTTTTAATATCTACAGCTACAGGTATATTAGTAACCAAAACAGCCAGTGAAATAGAGCTTAGCACAATGCTGTTTGACCAACTAGCAGGTGCGCCAATTGTTTTATACATAACAGCCGTTGTTTTATTTGGACTTGGGCTGACGCCTATAGGATTTTCCGTAACAATACCAATAGCCATATTTTTGGTGGTTATAGGGAATCTTATAGCGAAACAATTACAATTAGGAGACATAGAAGAATCTATAGATGAAGAAGATATAGAAGCTGATGAAATAAGAAAACCAGAAAATGTTATACACCTGTTAAATGTAGATCCTATTGAGCTAGAGTTCGGATATGGTGTAATCCCCCTTGCTGATGTTAACCAAGGTGGAGATCTTTTAGATCGGGTTGTTATGATCCGTAGACAAATCGCTTTAGAGTTAGGCTCAGTGGTTCCAATTATAAGATTAAGGGATAATATCCAGCTTAATCCTAATGAGTATGTTATTAAGATTAAAGGTGTAGAAGTAACCAAGGGGGAAATTCTATTCGATCATTATATGGCTATGAATCCCGGCTATGTAGAAGAGGAAATAGATGGCATAGAAACAACAGAACCAGCATTTGGACTTCCTGCACTGTGGATAACAGCATCACAAAGAGAAACGGCAGAAGTTAAAGGCTACACAGTGGTCGATACACCTTCAATTATTGCAACACATTTAACAGAAGTAATTAAAAAATATTTATACGAATTGCTTAGTAGGCAAGATGTACAGGTACTGATTAATAACGTAAGAGAAACACACCCTGTACTAATTGAAGAACTGACACCAAAACTTTTATCCGTAGGTGAAATTCAAAAGGTTTTAGCAAATCTTTTAAAAGAAAATGTTTCTATAAGAGACTTAGTCACTATATTTGAGTCTTTAGCAGATTACGGAAGCAGTGTAAGAGATGTGGATATACTAACAGAATATGCTAGACAAGCATTATCAAGGTCCATATCACAAAAGGTTCTTGTTAATTCGCCTAATCAAGTCATTACTTTAGATCCAGCTATAGAACAGCAGATTATGGATAGTGTTCAACAAACTGAACAAGGGGCATATGTTGCTTTAGACCCTCAAATAACTCAGAAGGTTTTAGATAAGTTGCAGCAAGAACTAACACGGCTAACATCAATAGGGTTACAGCCAATTATACTAACATCGCCTATTGTAAGAATCTATTTCAGGCATTTAACGGAACAATACTTGCCTAACCTTACCATACTCTCGTATAATGAAATAGACCCTAGTATAGAAATACAATCTATAGGGATGGTGAGTATTTAATGAGAATAAAAAAATATCAGGGTAAAAATGAAGAAGAAGTAATAGAAAGAATGAAAAATGAGCTTGGCCCATCAGCCATCGTTTTAAATGTTAAAAAAGTAAAAAATAATTGGTTTATTGGCTTATTCAAAAAAAATAAAATTGAAATTACAGCAGCAACAGAGACAGACATAACAGAGATGATACCAGAAGTAACACCAGAAATAAAGCCAGAAATAATAGCTCAAACCATGACACCTTCAGAAATGGGGTTAGATGAGTTAAAAAACAAAATGACTAGTATGGAGCAACTGCTCACATCGGCCACTGATAAAATGGAATATATGGTTAAAGAGTCATATTACCATAAGGAAAAGCTAGGAATAGAAGAAAAGAAAAGCAAATTTAAATTAGAAAACCTTATTTATGAGCATTTAATTAAACAGGAAGTAGAAGAAGAAGTGGCTTGGGCCCTACTTAGAGAAACAGATGACTTAGGTGAAACACCAGAGATTCAAGATATTATAAGAATTGTTTATAATAATATTTCTCAATCTATTGGGGAAGCCAATATTATTGAGAAAAAGCTAGATAGTATCAAAGGACCTCAACTGGTATTTTTCATAGGCCCTACAGGTGTTGGGAAAACAACTAGTATTGCAAAGCTCACAGCAGACTTTAGCCTTAGAAAGGAAAAAAAGTTAGGGCTTATTACAGCAGATACGTATAGAATAGCGGCCATTGACCAATTGAGAACTTATGCTGAAATACTATCAGTTCCACTTAAGGTAGTTTATTCGGCAGAAGAGTTGCAGGTGGGAATAGAAGAATTCCAAGATAAAGATTTTGTTTTTGTAGATACAGCTGGAAGATCACATAAAAATGATGAACATCTAGATGAATTAAAAGATATGTTAGAGATGTTTCCACAAAAAATGGTCTATTTGGTACTTAGTGCAACAACAAAGTTTACAGATCTCATAAGTATTGTAAAACGGTATAATATGCTTTGTGATGATTATTCAATTATCATTACCAAAACAGATGAAACTGCCTCAGCAGGAACTATTTTAAATCTAAAATACTATACCGATAAGTCGCTTTCATATGTCTCATTTGGTCAAAATGTTCCAGATGATATTGAAATGATAAATGGTTCTAAATATGCTAAAATTTTACTAGGGAGTTTCAGTGATGAATGATCAAGCGGCACAACTTAGACAAATTATAAAAGATCAACCACGAGGTGGTAATGATAATGGTTTATCAGCTAAGATTATCACAATAACAAGTGGTAAAGGGGGGGTAGGAAAATCTAACACAGTGGTTAATATAGCCCTCTGCCTAAAAAAACTAGGTAAAAAGGTAGTCATATTAGATGCTGATTTAGGGCTAGCTAATATAGAAGTATTGTTAGGTGTTATCCCAAAGTATAATTTATCTCATGTTTTGAATGGAGATAAAAATATTGAACAAGTTATTGAGGAAAGTGAAGATGGGGTGAAATTTATTTCTGGAGGTTCCGGAATAAATGAATTAATGTTTCTAAATAAAGAACAAATAACCCAGTTTGCAACAAACATTTCGGAGCTTGAGAAACTTGTGGATTTTATACTGATTGATACAAGTGCAGGGATTACAGATGCCGTCCTTAGTTTTTGTAGGTTAGCACATGAAATTATATTTATTACGACACCAGAACCGACATCTATTACAGATGCATATGCCCTAATTAAAACCTTTCAATCTAATAGTAATATAGAATTGCCATCTATTAAAATACTTGTTAATAAGGCTGAAACAAATAATGAGGCAAAGCAAGTATATGCAAAGTTATCAAGTGTATGTAAGCATTTTTTAAATATGGATATAGAATATTTGGGACATGTTTTATTTGATTACAATGTTATGAAGGCAGCAAAACTTCAAGAACCAATATGCAAATGTTATCCTAAAAGTAGCGCTAGTGAAGCTTATAAAAACATTGCAAAAACACTTATCCAGTTAACATCCGTAAAAGAAAACCCACCAGAGAAAAATAGTTTATTTAAACAAGTTTTAAATATGTTTTCAAAGCGTTAACATTGTAAGATATTATAATGATAGGAGTTTTATGGAATATGTCAAACAAGGATAATTATAAAACCATTGTTGCAATAGGGACATCCACAGGAGGGCCTAAAGCACTTCATGAGCTACTGGTAGGAATACCAAAAGATCTTCAAGCAACGTATTTAATTGTTCAACATATGCCAGCTGGATTCACTAAGTCATTAGCAGAAAGAATTGATAATAGTGCAGAAATTACCGTTAAAGAGGCAGAAGATGGAGAGAGATTGCAACAAGGTACTGCTTATATAGCTCCTGGGGGGTTTCACATGATTATTAATAACAATGGTAGGCCAACCATCAAACTGACTAGACTTCCACCAGTAAAAGGACATAGGCCATCTGTGGACATGATGTTAGACTCTTTGTGCCTAATGAATGTAAGACAAAATATAATAGGTGTTATTATGACTGGAATGGGGTCTGATGGTCTAGACGGCCTGCTTGCCTTAAAAGAAAAAGAAAATATACCAATTATTGCGCAAAACGAAGCAAGTTGCGTTGTATACGGAATGCCCCGTGCAGTAGTAGAGGCTGGGATTGCAAATAAAATTGTGCCATTAAATCAAATTGCAAATGAAATAATAAGATATGTGAGGGGGTAAGTGTATGGACATGAATCAATATATGCAA
>CAYRAL010000114.1:0-4866 GCA_964422235.1 uncultured Candidatus Epulonipiscium sp.
TTTACATATATATCGGCCCCGTCATCCCCTGCAATATTGTTTAACTTTACAATGGGAGTTCTCCCTATTAATTGTGTTACTGATCCATATACTTTCCCCATATCTAACGCCTCCATCTCAATATTTTATTTACTTCTTTTATAACATACTAATTATATATGTTTGCTTGGTTATTATTATAATACTATTCTATGCCTTTGTCAATATTAAGTTCCATATTTTTATATAAAGTATCTTCTTTTTGAATATTAGCCTCAGCGCTTGTATGTTCAATGATTTGTTTTTCGAAAAGATCACAATCATCCTCTTTAACTAAAACATGTAAGCTTACTTCCTCTGTATAAATTTCATCTTCAATAATATACCCATTTTCAGCTAGTAAATACTGTATTTTCCCCACTAAAGTATAAGGGATTGTTACCATATATCTTCTCATTAGGATGCATTGTATAATATTCGCAGCCAAAACCCCTTCTTTTGCACTTCTTCCATAAGCCCGAACAAGGCCTCCTGTTCCTAGGAGTGTTCCACCAAAATATCGTGTTACAATAATAGCTGTATCTCTAAGCCCTTCCCCTTTTAAAACATCTAATATTGGTTTACCTGCCGTTCCTTGAGGCTCTCCGTCATCACTAAATCTTTGAATCTCATTACGCTCGCCGATTTGATAGGCATAACAATGATGCCTAGCATTCCAGTGCTCTTTGCGTAGCCCCTGAAGTAATTCATCCACCTCTTCTTGGCTCTGAACAGGCATTACAGTTGCAATAAAACGGGACTTTTTCTCCACAATTTCAACCTGTGCTCTTTTGCTAACGGTTTTATATTTTTTAACCACCTTTTCACCTCCTGACCTATAAAAAACACCTTGTTAGATTAACCCTAACAAGGTGTTCCCATTATATCATCTATTATATACGTCATTGTATCAGGTGTAACCCCATTTCCAATGAATTTATCCATTAATTCTTCAATCCACGCTTCAGAAGAGGACAAAAGTAGACGATTATATCGTGCCACATTGTCCACTCCTTCAGTAATCTTTTCTTGATTGATTTCGATACCGTAATAATTTTCATGTTCACTAATTGGTTTTGTTATCAGATAATACCTCAACACCAATAGTGATTTTTCTTCAATTTGGTATTGCCTTGTTCCCCTTAAGACTCTCTTTTCCACAACATCCCCCACCCAACATGTATATATTTAGTTCTTATGTACTAAATATATTATATAGTGAGAATACTTAAATTACCAGTGTAAGTTTTCGCAATATTTGATATAGTTTTTAGGCTTTCGACAAATACTGGAGATCCCTATGAACTTTAGTCCTATTATTTGTTATCTTTCTAATAAAATTCAATTACATGTCGATTTTTGTCAAAAACTTTTCTTATTTTATAGCAATAATAAGGCTTTCAGCGCATTATTTAGGTATGGCGAACCTTTTTACTTGATAATATTTGTTTTTTGGGATATATCCTCTTATATAAGTCCCTTCTTCCCCATGGTTTTCCGTCAGAATCTCTCCGTTTTCATGTATATAGGATAAGATATGACCCTGATTATAAGGAATGATGAGTTCTATTTCTTCTAATTGATCTTGGAGAATATCTTCGATTTGCTTTAGTAATTCTTCAATATTCTCATGATTTTTGGCGCTAATTTTCACCTGTGAATGGACTGGGGTAAGAATATGGACACTATCCTCTTGGCATATATCTATTTTATTTAAAACCCCTATAATTGGTTTTTCGTTGGCCCCTAGCATTTGGAGTGTCTCTTGGACAACTTGTTGCTGGGAATCTATATGAGGTGAACTAGCATCAATCACATGAAGCACAATATCTGCGTACTTAGTTTCTTCTAGTGTGGAATAAAATGCCTTTACCAAATGATGTGGTAGTTTTTTAATAAATCCGACTGTATCCGTTACCAATACTTCACCACCTGATGGTAGGATTACCTTTCTAGTTGTCGGGTCTAAAGTGGCAAAAAGCTGGTTTTCTGCGTATATATCTGAACCTGATAGAGAATTTAAAAGAGTAGATTTACCTGCATTTGTGTATCCTACAATGGCAATGACAGGGGTCCCCACTTTATCCCTACGCTCCCTGATTAAGCTTCTATGCTTTTCTACTTCCCTAAGTTCTTGCTTAAGCTGAGCCATACGGTCCCTAATATATCTGCGATCTGTTTCTAATTTTTGCTCACCAGGTCCTCTTGTTCCAATGCCGCCAGCAAGCCTTGACAGTTCTGTCCCTTTACCTGTTAAACGTGTCAGCTTATACCTAAGCTGAGCCATTTCAACTTGGATTTTACCTTCTCTTGATCTTGCCCTTTGGGCAAATATGTCTAATATAACCATGGTCCGGTCCATTACTTTTATTTCTAAAATTTCTTCTAAATTACGCATTTGCATAGGGGATAGTTCATCATCGGATACAACCCCGGCGGCCTGCGTTTCTATAATCAATTCTTTGAGTTCTTCTACTTTACCGCTCCCTAAGTAGTGCCCTGTATTAATCTTATCTACCTTTTGTACGATTTTAGTGACAACTTCCCCTCCGGCTGTTCGAACTAATTCCTCTAATTCCTCTAAGCCTTCCCAAATCTCATCATCTGTTTGTTTTTGGGTTTGTGCCACAAATAATATTACTTTTTCAGGTTGATCTTCTGTTATTTTCATAGAATACCTCACTTTAAATAAATTCTTTTGCTTTAAGTATATCATTATATGGTTAAATATGCATAAAATTACTCATTAAAGGGTAGATTTAAATAATGAGTCGGTACTTTGCCACTAATTACCTTATCAACTAATACAATCCTTCTTTGTACAATCATCTCTTCTGATGATAGGGGGACTATTATTTGCATCTTTATCTCAATCTCTAGCCAAACAACATGGTTAACTTGATTGATACCTGTACCCCTTAGCTGATTTTTATAATCGATGTTGGCCGTGCCTTTAGGTAAAACCTTTACATTTATATTAGGTCCCACATTGGAGAACATATGAACACCGGCTAAAACCCCAATAGGGATTTTAAGCTGTATATTTCCCGTCTCATTAAGGTCATCAATAATAACCTCTGCAATATCTGTACATAACTCATTAATCCGAATAGAGTTTACATTCCAAGAGACAATCTCCCCTGCTTCATTATAGTCATAAAATAGTAAATCTTGTGTTGTTACTTTATTCTCCTTTAATGTTTTATTAACACCTGAGTTTATGGATTTGACGCCAATCATCCTTGCTTCGTTCCTTGCCATAGATCTTATAACAGGCATTACCTCTTTATTTATTAGTGCCCAGGCCACTGCAATTAATACAATAATGATTATATAAACACCTATTTTAATGTTAAAGTCGTTTTTCCTCAATATAACCCTCACCCCTTACCCTTAGAGCATATAAAGTAGGTCTTAATTTATTGTATTCGTCTACATGGGTTTATACTTCTTTTAAACATTATTTAATATTTATACGATTCCCCTTTTTAATATAATGTATGTTTGGTATAATGATAACTTGAGAGGGAGGAAAAATATGAACTACTCAAAAAAATCTCGTGCAAAACAAAGCAAAGAGATTCATTCAAAAAAGAATAAAGTTAAAAGGAAGACTAATATCCTTGCATTCAGGGCAACTCTACTCACCGTCACCCTCATTACATTTGCCATTGCAGGCGCAGGTTTAGGGGTGGTACTGGGGATTATAAATACTGCCCCAGATATTAGCCAAGTAAATATAAAGCCTACAACGGATTATATTTCTTTTATTTATGATGCAGATGGTAATGAAATGGACCGGTTATCTGGCGGAGAAAACCGTATTTACGCCAATCTAAACCAAATGCCAGACCATTTACAAAAGGCCTTTATTGCTATTGAAGATGAGCGTTTTTATGATCATAAAGGAATTGATCTAAAAGGAATCTTCCGGGCTATTTATGTTAACCTAAAAGAGGGCGGTTTATCCGAGGGTGCTAGTACAATTACCCAACAACTAGTTAAATTAAATGTTTTAAAAGATAGTGAAAAAAAGTTTACAAGAAAGATTCAAGAGCAGTACTTAGCACTTCAGTTTGATAAGTTATACAAAAAAGACCTTATTTTGGAATATTACTTAAATACGGTTCCACTTGGCCATGGTGAAAATGGTGTTCAGGCCGCAGCCAATCGCTACTTTAATAAAGATGTCTCTGATCTTACTTTATCAGAGTCTGTGGTCATCTCATGTATTACTCAAAACCCTAGCCAATATAGCCCTATTTCTAAGCCCGAAAATAATAGGAGCAAATCTGAAATGGTTCTTAGGAAAATGCATGAACAAGGTTATATTACAGCTATGGAAAAGCAAGAAGCTCTAGATGATGATCCTTATGCTAGAATCACAAAAGCAAATCAAAAGTTCATTGCCCAAGCTTCTCATAACTACTTTGTTGACCAGGTTGTTGAAGATTTAATAAAAGACCTTCAAATCAGCCAAGGAATTTCGTCTACACAAGCGACAAACTTAATCTATAGTGGTGGCCTACATATTTATACAACTTATGACCCTAAGGCCCAGGCCATTGTAGATAAACACATGAATAACCCAGATTTGTTCCCAGCTAATTCTTCAGAACTTAAAGTTTCCTATAGTGTTTCTGTTAAAAAAGCAGATGGTACTGAAAAACACTACGGTGGGGATGGCATTATTAAAAACGAAGATGCCGCCGAAAACTTCAAGCTCTCCAAAGAAGAAGATTGGGGAATTACATCCGAGGATACGGTTACAAAAAGAACCCTGTTTAGAATCCCACAACCTCAAGCCGCTATAGCAATTACAGACCATAGTACTGGTCATGTTAAAGC
>CAYRAL010000115.1:0-4825 GCA_964422235.1 uncultured Candidatus Epulonipiscium sp.
AATTGAACACCGTATATAGCGTCTTCGAGCAAGTGCTGGGCCAATATTTTAGATTGGCTTAGGGCTGTTTTATGAGGGTCAGTTGTTAGTTGTTCCGATATTCCAAATACTTGGGCATGGGCAATCCCAAGGCCTGCTGCATTTCCAACTGTGTTCCAAGAACTATAGCACCCAAGTTGAGCAATGGAATTACTATTTAACCCTAGACTAGATAAGTATGATGGATTAGATAAGTTTCTAAACAGCTCATTGCTGCCATTTTGAAGAACCTCAAAAGAATTAAATTCAATTAATCCAATATTATAGCCTGCATTATATGAAGCAAACATATCTTGAATAAGCATATCTGAATTACCTTTGTCAATATTCGCTTTCTTTTCTAGGTACTTATTAACGTATAGTTTAAAAGGCTTGTCAGTTTTAATAATTTCATTATCCTGGGGTCTAGCGACAAAATTAATGGCATTATCTAAGGCCGTTTGGGTAGTAACCATATCATAAATTCCTATATGGTTTTGAGAGTCCTTAATATTAAGATTATAATTAAATATTGGTTTTTCAAAATTTGTTGATAAACCAGTTCTTCTAACTAAATCTCTAGCATAAATCATCTGTGGCACTTCATCTACCCCATATATATAATTAATGTTTTTTGCAGAAGACGTTAATGCCTTGGTGAATTCTTCAGCCCCTACAAGGTATTTATGGTAGTTGTATACACTCTGGGCATCTGTTTGCAAGTAAGTTCTTGCCCAGCTAAATTTAATTGGATTTCCATTTTCTTTTGGAATCCAACTTTTATCTAATGCAGAGGACTTATTAATAGACACTATAAAATCAGGCAATTGAAAATCATCAACCGAAACAACTACCTGATCAATTTTCCCTTCAATATTCATATCAATTACCTTTTTTATAATATTAGCTGCATTTTTATACACCATTTGATATTGATCTATATATATCCTATATTTTTCTTCAGCCTTATATGTTATGTTGAAGTAATTTATAAAGCTCACTTCCCATGGTGCTAATGAAAAGAAACCATGTTCATTTGCCTTGTTTTGAACATATGACCATTCCATTAATAATTGTGAGGGTGGCACAAGTGAATATTGTTTTGAAAATTTTTCATAATCCAGAGAATCCTTCTTGCTTTGTAGATAAAAATACCCTAACCCTTTAACCTTTATTGCATCAGGCCAAAATTCATTTTCCCTATCCTCCGGTAATGTCCTAGGCATATTGGTATTGACATAATAATATGGTGCATTATACTCAGATGTTAAGTCCCATAACTCCTTTAATGCCTTCTCATAATCTATATAGTTTTTATAGCATCTTCCACCTATTAATCCATTGGTTATATAACTTGATGTATTAATAATAACAGTTGTGTTTTGCAAGTTATTGTTTGCTATCTTGTTTTTAAGATCCCTCCTAATTGATTCGCTATTGGCAAATCTATTCATCCAGCTATTATACTGAGTAAATAAATCCAAGTCACCCTTGTCACTAGCTATAAACTTATCTCCATATAAATCTGTTAGATTTTTTAGATACTCAAGGCTTATAGGCCTGCCATCTAAGGGAACTGTAATAACTGTTGATTGTTGATTCTCCACTGCAAAAACTCTTCCTCCTGCTGCAAATACTAGAAGCAATAGAAATAATAGTACACGTCTTTTCATATTATCCACCTAACTAATTAATTTTGTTTTTCATGCCTTTGCTAAAACCTTTTTAATTGGTCTAACTCAAAACGCCATTCTGGTGTTATCAGTTTTTCTTTCCCCTTCAATGAATACCAAGGGCTCAAATCATTATCCATAGGATTAATAAGAATCTGTGTTTGTTGAGCTGGCATATAGGATTGAGCCAATAAAAACACCTTTTCATCTTCACTATTGATAGCCATATCAACAATTATGATGGCATGTCCTGGGCTTCCCCCTATAATGAACACATCCCCTATTTCCATATCCTTTATATCTACGGCCTCTAATTCTTTCTCTAAAGATAATGTGCCCGCATAAGCCATAACCATGGTCATATATTTCCTAAAGGATTCATAGGAATCTGATGGATCAGTTGCTTTATAGTAGCTGACATTATTCCCATCTACTTTTATTCTATAACCTTCCGTCCATTTTTTATATTCCGCTTTGAATCCAGATACAAAATCAAAGCTTATTTCATCATATCGTCCCTCGGAATACAGGTACTCCCCTCGTAGCAACATGATAGCATCAGCACACTGATGCAAATCTCTATCTCCTATATCAACGTCAAGGACACTATCATAAACACCATTGCTACTTTTCTCTCTACCATTATAATAAAGAGCTTTCTCACCATAAGCTTTTAACTTTTGATTGCTTAAAAAATCACCAAAGCTATTTGCCTCAGTCCTAATGCGTGTATAGCCTTTAGGTGCTGGATATCTTTCTTTTATGGTAGTGCCATCTTTATTGACCACATATTTTTCTACTTCTATCTCCGTTGCTTCTTCTAAATCCGTTTCTTCTTTAATCTCAAGTTCTACTACTTGTTCTTTTGGAGAATTTGGTTGCTCTATACTTTCCGTTTTATTACAAGCTGTTATTAATATTAATATAGAAAGAATCGTTACAAGCTTTTTCATGGATAGTACCCCTTAAAATTAATTTTACTAGATTGGCTAAATTGTCTCCCACTCCACTCTCGCCTTAAATATCTCGCGTCCGCCGCTCTTTTCATTCCCCTGAAGATAATATCTATCCACAGACGCTTGATCTTTATACACATTTATGACTACTTCTTCCCCAATTGTAGCGCCAGATATAAAGTTTACTTGTATGTCGCTGATTTTCATGGTCTTGTGTTGTTCTAGGGGGAAAGCGTCTTCGATCCACTGAACGTAGCAAGCGTTATTCATATGCATATTAAGGTCTAGGTCCGTATAATGAACAATCCTTTTGTAGGTGCTCATGGGATCTTTAGGAATGGTAAATCTTAGAAGCTCTTGCTCACCCTCGGAGATGACTACTGGCAATTCTATTGGCAAGGCAGTGGTTCTTTGTGGCCTTCCTGTTTCTGTATTAATTAAAACATAGGCGCTATAAATACTTCCTATTTGTTCCTGGTCTTGGTTATATATACGAAAACTTCTCATGGCAAATAGCTTTTCTTTTGCACTTGGCCAAGTTTCTATGGTTATGGTGTCTTCCCATTTTGGGTATGTATCCATATGGATTCGGTATTTTGAGATAATCCAACCTAGCTTATGTTTTTCTAGTTCTTCGTATCCCATACCTAGTTCTTCTGCATGAAGGCTAGATGTTTCTTGCATTTTATTAACCAATGCATATAATTTCAGTTTTAATGTAAAGTCTGTTTCTGAAAACTGTACTTTAAATGATTTTGAGTATTTTCCCATTAATTTTTCCTCTTTCATAGCTTTTGTCATTTATTTATCTATCTTTAGTTTACCATAAATATAATGGTGGTGACAGTATTTTAACAATGCCACAGGTCATTATAGACCTGTGGCATTGTTAATTAGCATGGCATCTCCAAAACTGAAAAACCTATACTGTTCTTTAACCGCTAGCTCATAGGCATTTAAAACACTTTCTTTACCTGCAAGGGCACTAACTAACATAATAAGTGTAGATTCAGGCAAATGGAAGTTGGTAATGAGACAATCCACTAGCTTAAAGGTATAGCCTGGATAAATAAATATATTGGTCCAGCCACTTCCATGTTGTAAGATGCCTGCATGGTTTGTACAGGACTCAAGGGTTCTTGTACTTGTTGTTCCAACAGGAATGATTCTGCCACCTTTTGCCTTTGCATGGTTAATTATGTCGGCCTGATCTTCTTCTATCATATAAAATTCTGAGTGCATATCATGCTCTTCTAGATTATCAATTTTTACAGGCCTAAAAGTTCCAAGACCTACATGAAGGGTTACATACGCAATCTTTATACCTTTTTCTTTAATCCTTGTCAGTAGGTCATTGGTAAAGTGAAGACCTGCTGTTGGGGCCGCTGCACTGCCGTCGTGTTTTGAGTAGACGGTTTGATATCTTTCTTTATCTTCTAGCTTATGGGTAATATAAGGTGGTAGGGGCATTTCTCCTAATCTATCTAGGACCTCTTCAAAGATACCCTCATAATCAAATTTCACAATTCTCTTACCGTCCTCTATAACTTCTTCTACTGTACAGGTAAGCTCCCCTGTGCCAAACACTATCCTATTACCAGGACTTACCTTTTTCCCAGGCTTTGCTAGTACTTCCCAGCGGTCTGAGTCTAGGCGGGTAAGCAGTAAGATTTCTACTTTTCCCCCTGTGCCTTCTCTTGCGCCATATAATCTAGCTGGGATAACCCTTGTATCATTAAGGACGAGGCAGTCTCCTGGATTTAGATATTCTATAATATTGTGAAAGTGTTTATGTTCTATTGTGCCAGTATTTTTGTCTAGTACCATTAGTTTTGATTGTGTTCGGTCCACGAGTGGATCTTGGGCAATCATTTCTTCTGGTAAGTCAAAGTAAAAATCTGATGTTTTCATTAAATTCTCCAGTCTAATGATAGATGCACTTTATCGGTGCTCTTTTATCTTTGAATCTGCACATCTTGGTAGTAGTATTTTATAATCTCATCAAAGGTGTAGCCGACTTTTGCCATTCCATTGGCACCTGATTGGGACATTCCAACCCCGTGCCCATAGCCTTCACCCGAAATAACAATATCTCCAAATTTTTCTTCTTTAATTTTATTAATTTGGGTATTTAGATTATCTTCTAAAGTCCCAAATGCAGTTTTACCGCTAACTCCT
>CAYRAL010000116.1:0-4824 GCA_964422235.1 uncultured Candidatus Epulonipiscium sp.
CAATATTGCCATAGGCAGCGTGGGCTCCTTGGCTGCTACCATTAGTAGGGCCATAAGTCATTTGTCCACTAAGGCCTTCTACAACCATAGATTCACCTACAGGGACTATTTTTCCATTGGCTCCCATCATGTATTTAGGTCTTTCGCCCCTATATACTATAACCTCTTCTAAAGACTCTGTTCCTGAAGTGCTTGTGGCATTCCCTAAGGTGAACATCCTGCTCCTTAAAGATCCATCATTTGTAGCCGAAAAAAATGTACGGATATTTTCTCTAACAATTTTGTGACTACCTGATGTTCCAATAATTTCAAGTTCATTAACACGCCCTGCCGGGGTGTAAGCATTCACCTTGAGCCCTTGGGCACTGCCAATATTAATGTTTTGCCTAGATAGGCAAAGGTCGATTTCTGATAGGGTAATAGTTCTTGTCCATGGTTTACCCTCAGGTTCTGTTTCGTAAGGATCTGCTACTGCTTTTAAATATGGAACTAAATTCCCCCATACATACTGAGGATCTTCTGTGTAACCACCACTTGTGGAATAGAATAGCGCCTCGGCTACTTTTCCATTATAGGTCATCACCATTCCTCTTGTTTCATCTGTAGCTTGATTGGTCCTTGGGTATTCTCCGCTAAACCCCTTGTATACCTGGGTATAGGTCGTGTCACATACATTATAACCATCTTTAAGGTATTTATTCCGTTGATGGATAGACATACTTCTAGCTGCTATTGCTTGGGCTTTTAGGGCTTCCATATGCCAACTTGCTGGCATTTCAGCTGCAATAACACCGTATAAATATTCTTCGTAGTCTACAATATTAATAGCCGTAATGGTATTGTCTTTGCGTTTAAATTCAAACCATCCTCTATATGATCCTTTTGAGAGCTCTGTTAAATCAAAGGATTGGCTTCTGGTTTTGCCTGCAAATGCAGGAGCAATGCCCTTATCTTCACAAAGAAGAATATCTATTCCAAAGCCATCTTTAATCATTATTTCAGACCCATTACCATTGACCATAGTCATATTGCCTAGGTCTTGATCTAAGTATATGCCCCATTTTCCTGGGCCACTATAGACGGCCACAGCTGATATTCCTTGCTCCTTATATTCTAGCGCTGAATAAGCTGCTTCGTTATATGTATAAAATATTTCATTACCACTATAATACTGCTTTTGACTTGGTGTAATCACAAACCCTGTGTTTGAAATAAGGGCCCCTTGCGGTATTAATCTATTATCTGATTCATAACCAATCTCTATTTCCGTGTTTTTTATATCAATACTAGCCTTGTCACTATAAGCTGATCTAAGTCCCACTCGAATGGTACTTGGAACCAACCCAGAGCCATGGGCTATAACTGGCTTAGCCACAAGGCACACAATGAGCATGGATAATACTAACAGCCATTTGTTACTTGTTTTATTCACAAAATCCCCCCTATTTTTAATCTTTATCTTTTAATAATAAGCTTAAAAGCTTAAAAAGGCAAGAATCTTTAAATGCTTACTCTCTAATAATATCTCCTAATAATACAAAAGAAGCAGCTTATGCTGCTTCTAATGGCTTAATCATTCTATAATATTTTTGTTCTTCTAGGACTTCTTCTTTAATCTCATATCCCAGTCCAGAGTATAAACGGACAACCCCAGGCTTTTCTTGGTCAACAAGTAAGGAACACTTAGTGAGTCCGCAATCTTGAGCCCTTTTTTCTGCGTCTAGCATCAACTTTGTTGCGATACCTTTGCCTCTTGCCCAACTAAATGTAGCTAAGTTGGCAATATAGTATTCTCCTGATTCGGCCTCTTTCATGTTCATTCCTTTAAGGGATGTAAAAAACCAACGTAGTTTATCCCAAACACCTTGTTGCAGTTCAAAGATAATTTTACCTGTATAGTTGTCTAGATTACTCAGTTTATCATGTGGTAAGCCAATCATTGCCCCACATATTTTCCCATTTTCTATAGCTACTCTTGCAAATTTATAACTATATCGTGTATCTGCTCGTTTAACGAGTTTTGTTAACCTTTTTAATATGTCTTCTTTGCTTCCGTACCCCCAGATTGCCTCCGGGTCTTTTTCTGTGCTATAAATCAACTCTGAAAGCATCTCAGCATGCTCTTTTTTTGCATACTGAATCTCCATAATTCCCACTAATAACAGTCCTTTCTTTAATATCTACCTATACATGAATTATAAGTTGTCACGCTAAGGTACGAACTGTTTGTGGTTTAGTTCCGAATTCTCTATTTCTAGAGTACTCATGGTTAAGCCTCTTTTCTTAAGACTGATTTCAGTCTTTGATAACATTAATTATATCATATTTTTATTGCTTTTTCTATAAATAGTGTTAAATAAGGATTTCCAAATCTCGGGGTTTGTAGTATGATATGGATATAGTTATTAATATATTATAAACTAGGAGTTGATCTTATTATGAAAACCAAAATTCAAGTAAATGATATCAATGATATTCAAAAAATCAATCATATCGTAACCCAATATCCTTTTGATGTATGGATACATAGCGATAGTGGTATGGTAGATGCTAAGTCTATTTTAGGCCTTTTTATCCTGGGTTTAAATGAGCCAATGTATATTGTTGTAGATGATGATGTTGATACAACTAAGCTTTTTAAAGAGTTATCAAAGTATATGACTTTTTTAGATTAATGTAAAACTCCTTTAGCCCGGTGCTAAGGAGTTTTTTTGATTTAATCATTATAGAATTTCTTTCAGTATTGTTCCTAGTCTTTTAATTCCTTCTTCTATTCTCTCTTCCGGCATATTTGAATAATTTAGTCTAAATGTATTTGTTACATTAGCATGTGCATAAAAGGATTGTCCTGGCACAAAGGCTACTTTTTGCTCGATGGCTTTTTCTAATATTTGTTTACTATCATGCCCTTCAGGTAGGATTACCCAAATGAATAATCCACCCCTTGGCTTGGTATATTCAATATCTTTTGGAAAATGTTTTTCTATTGCATCTAACATGCATTCTCTTCTTTTTCGATAAAGTACTTTAATTTTCTCAATATGATCATCTAAATTATATTGCATCATATATCTGGCTACAATCATCTGATCAACCGTTGATGTTTGAAGGTCTACCCCCTGTTTTAAAATAGCATATTTTTCAATTAATGCTGGGTCTGCTAAGATCCAGCCTATTCTAAATCCTGGGCAAAATACTTTAGAAAAACTGCCTAGATAAATAACATAGCCATTTTTATCAAAACTTTTAAGGGTTGGAAGCTTTTCTCCTGCTAAGACGAGCTCTCCGTAAGGGGAATCTTCAATAATAGGAATTCTATATTTTTCTGCAATTTCTACTACTTGTTTTCGACGCTCTAGGTTCATACATCTTCCTGTTGGGTTTTGAAAATCAGGTATTAAGTAGATAAATTTTACATTTTTATTGCTTTCGATTGTATGAATTAAATCACTTATAATGATTCCATCGTCATCTGTATCAACCGTATCTAGATGTGCTCCATAAGATTTAAAAGGCGAAATAGCTGTTAAGTATGTAGGGTTCTCTACAATTACAGTATCACCGGGATTAATAAACATTTTGGCTGTTAATTCGAGTCCTTGCTGAGAGCCTGATGTAATCATAATATTATCTAGAGTAGCTTCCATCCCAAAAGGCTTTAGCCTTTGATTGATAATGGCATTTCTTAAATCATTGTTACCTTCTGTTGTTGTATATTGTAAAGCGGTGAAGCCATCTTGTTCTAAGACTTCTGCCATTATTTTTTTAATGTCTTCAACGGGAAATAAATCTGGTGCTGGAAGTCCTCCTGCAAAAGAGATAACTTCTGGTGTTTGGGTTAGTTTTAGGATTTCTCTTACTTCTGATGCCTTTGCATTGTTAGCTGTATTTGATATGCTATATTTCATATTTTTGGCCTCCGTTTTTTCTTGTTTATCTTATAACTTTTATTTTTCAAAAATCCTAGTAAATCTCTTTTTTAAAGTTGCTTTTGTCTATGCAGGTACTTATCAATCACAAATATAAGTGCAATAGATATAACACCTAACATAATATCCATTGTATTTGTGCTACTAATTAGCATTTTTCTTGCAATGGCATATAGCATGACTTCAAGCACCTTAGCTGCTGAATGGGAAATAAGCATTAAGGCAAGTTCAAGACCTACAACCACTAATAAAATATGAGATAGTAATCCTTGTAAGATTTGATAGGATATTTTAGGTTCTGATATATAGACATCGTAAATAAGGACTAGGATATCTTTGCTGCTTATTAAGGCCGCTGCAATAACAAAAATTGCTAAGACAATCTCAATCCATGCAATAAATCTCTTTAATACGCCTTCCATTTTCTTAAGGTGTTTTGATGATTCTTCTCTCATGATATGACCTCTTTGACCCGACCTACTATATTTGATTCAAGCATTACTTTAATGCCGTGGTGATGCTGGGGTGAATTTGTTAAGATTTTCTTTACTATTCCTTCTGTCAATTTCCCAGAAGCTTGGTCTTGTTTTTGTACGACCATTACCCTTGATCCTATTTTTATATTACTTCTTTTTGTTCCATCCATATAATGTTTCTCCAATCTATCTTTGATTCTAGACCTTAATATTCATTATAACATAAAATCCTTTTTATATCTGCATGCAACTTCTTGGTGCCAGCTTTGGGTAAAATATGAATATAGTAATGCCCTAGCTGAAGAAAGTGTTAATAAATTGAAGGTAATCAAAACCTTAAAATTAGAGAAAATGCATCAAATCAACTAACGTTGGAAAGAACCACTTATATAATAGCATTTACACTACCAACTAATGAC
>CAYRAL010000117.1:0-4459 GCA_964422235.1 uncultured Candidatus Epulonipiscium sp.
GCTTACAGCTGTCACTAAATAACGTCTTGGTTTTTGACCAATAACCCATTCTATTGCAATATGAGCACAGCCTTCACTCAGAAGAAAGCTTTCATAAGCCTTGCGCCCTGCCACTTCAGTATGAGGGAGTATGGCCTGAAGAGCTGCTTGAACCCATACAGTTTTTCCGCCACCATTCTCTAGTACAATGGTGCTATTTTGCCCATCAAAATGAAAGGTCTCATCTTGGTAGCGTTTGTTTCCATTTTCATAAATCACATTTGTGAATCTTATTTTTGAAATAACAGGCATCTTATTCACCCACTCTTTCTTCATAGCCGTATATGACTTCTAGTATGCCCCTATTATATTCTTCATCCATAAAATAATGGCCGACAATCACATGAGCCTTGTCTGTTAGATAAAGTTCTTCAAAGCCTTTTTCCTCTATTAGACTTTGGCCCTCTAAAAACTTCACCACTGATAATAAAAAGTTCTTACGGCTATTGGTATTTCCTTTTTGAGATTTTGCCGTTTCGTTAATATCATCCAGTGATGTCCACTTTTCTAAAATGCCAATCCAATTATATTCATACTCTTGTTCAAAATTTTTTAGCTTGTCCCCATATTGTGCGATTATACTTAGCCTTTCATTAATGATTTTTAGCCACTGATCCACGGATATAAAATCTCTTGTGGCTGCAGTTGTGTTAAAACTATCATAAAATGCCCCAATAAACACAATAATTGAAAAGTACATGAGGTAAATATCCATATTGGTCCATGCCGTTCTTGAAACTTCTTTTTTAATGGATTCGTTACTTATATGATAAGGCGAATGCGTCGCTAATGGAATAAGATAGAGCTTATGCCCTGCGACTATAATTGTGCATGCTTCTTCTTTTGCCCATTCTTCCAATAAACTACGAAGAACATCATCAGATAGATATAAGTCCTTTTCTTCTTTGGACGTACTTCCTTTGCTTCTTAGGATTTGGTAGATTTTAAATGCCTCCATGACTAATTTATTATTATACATTTGGCTCACCTTTCAGCTTACTTGATTCTATTAGTAGGGTTAGTTCCATATTTTGAATGGTATATCTTGGCGTAATTTTGTGTATGGTGGGAATCTCTACAATTGTAAAGCCTTTAACTTCCTTTGGTAGTCTCTCAAATACCCGGCTAAAGATAGTTTCTTCTCCTAGCTTATCGTGTATAGGAGAATAGTGATGACCGATTAACCAAAAGTCATAAAATGATCTGTGATCTAGTAATTCTGGCTCTTGGCTTCTTAAATCTTCTACAACTTCTAATAGGGTAATACTTGAATTGTCCTCTAGGACTTTTACGATTTTGCTTATAATATACTCGAAATTTTGACTCAGGAGATAAATATTTTCTTCTTTTTCTTCTTCTTCTATTTCAGCAAAAGTTCTGGTCTTTTGAATCTTTTCACCTTTTTCTATACGCTGGGGTGCAAAAATAGCTAGTGGGGACCAGCTTTCTAATTGTTCCACTTTTAAAAATGGATTAACGATGGTTCTACATATTCCTACAGGTAGTGGCGTTGATACTATTTTCTGCACGATTTCATGCTCAATATTAAAGGATTGTATCCCTGTATAATAGAGGGATTCCCGAGCGGCTTCTAATGCTGTATTTTTTAGTTCTATACTTTCTGTTAAAAGTTGGCTGTGGGTATCGTGAACCCCTCCTAATTGATAATCAATTTGAAGGATTAGTTCATAGGTCTTTTTCTCTTTTTCGCCGTTATATTCATACCCCAGTCTTATTTGTGTCTCTTTTACAAAAGCTTTTAACTCTTCAAATTCCTCGTGTTCCCTTTTAAGCCTTATATTAATATCTTCTAATATGTTTTTATATCTTTCGTATGTTTGATCCGATACGATGCTGCGCTGGATTTCGCTATGAATATTATTCATCCGCTCTCTTAGGCTTTCTACGTTAATGCGCATTTCATCAATTTGGCGAAGAGCCCCGACAAATTCTCCTTTTTCTAGTTGTTTTCTTAGAATAAGCTGATTAATGGAAAGCTGAAATTCACTGAAAAACTCTTTGGTTGCAAACACCAGCTCTAGGCCTTGTTCATCTAATGTATAGTATTGTCTGTTCTGAGTAGGGTCTGACTGGCCTGCTTTTAATATAGAATATAGGATTTCATCATTTCGCCTTGTTTCCCAGTTATAAAACTTGCGACTAGGTTTTTTCCCACCTTGTGGTCTAAATGTATCTATAATATCTCTTGCTAGCTGCACATACTCATCTGGCCTTAAGTCTATTTCTTTTTGTCCTAGGGTCTGTAAAAAATGGCCTAATTCAGTGGCTCCTGTCTTTTTATTACGAATAAGCATGTTTTCAAAGAAAAAAAGTAAGCTAAGAAGCCCTAGACCGTGGTAGTCTATGGGTCTTCCTTGATTATCAGTTTTGGTTTTTCGGCTCAGTGCATTAAGGGAATCAAATAGAATAATTCTTTCCATACGTTCCCTATAGTGTAAGGATGCACTTTGGACTAGGTTTTCCATGGTTTATTCCTCCAGCTTATAATCTAGGTTGTCGTTTGGTTTATAGTTTTTAAATATTGCCTGGAGCTGTTTTTCTACAATGGCTTCTTGGGGATAATAACGACCTTTCATTAAGAGGTTATTAATGATTTCTTTTTCTCCTCGAAAGTGGTTTAAAAACAGACTCATTGCTGCTTCTTGTCTTTTTTGATTTTTAGAAGCATAACTTTCTTTTTGTTTTAGGAGCTCTTTATAAAAAGCTTTTGCAATATGTGCTTTTCTTATTGTGTTTAGTTTAGCCCAAATGGCTATTCCTTCATAGTCAAGGTCTCCAAAGTAATAAATCTCATGGCCACCTTTTAGGGCCTGTAGTTGTTTTTCTAATTGGTTAATATTGGCTGTTATCTTCCATCCTTGCCCATAAATCAAAGTTGTAAACATAGTATTTGGAAGTTCGCCAAGTAAAGTGTAATAGGTACTTTTATTTTCTACAACTAGATGAAAATATGTGTTTTTATTAGGTGTAATCTTAGATGTGTCTATTGCCATCATTAGAGGGTCTGGGTGCTTTTGGATTTTGAGCTCGTCCCATAGGTTTAGCCTCTCAAGAACCCCCTGCCCTTTGCCTTGTTCAATCCATTTTTCATCTCCTACTAGCTGAAATGAAAATTCTGTCTGTAGGACTTGGTCTTTTGGTAAGGCCTTATTTTCTAGTAAATAGGTGTGAATTTGTTTTATGTATGGCAGATCCTTTTCCCATTGTTTCTGACTAAGATGATAGTATTTTGATAGATTGATGGTGTGATATGTCTTTTGGGCACTCTGAATTTCACGGGATATATCCTGCTTTAGCAGAGGTTTGTAAAGCCTATATTTGTAAGGCAATTTAGGCTCTTGTAGGGTAAACTCACTATTTTTAAAGGGTGTTAGAATTTCTTCTTCCAGAAGCCTTTGGATAACACGGGCAAAATCTGCGTACATAACTTGGCCACTGCATAGTTTTTCTAGTTGATCTAATGAAATGGTTTTATTTTTATAGGATTTTAGGAACTCTCGAATGCTTTGATTTAAATTCATGGCCTTGCCTCCTTGTTGATATTATACTTTATAGGGTGTTTAGATTCAACTAAAATGGGGACAGTCCCCACTTTATCATAGTGAAGCGGGGACTGTCCCTCTCTTCAATTTTATGGTATAATTAAACTATAATAACAATAGTAGGAGGTGCGCCTATGCGGGATTCTGATGATGATTTTAAAGAACTTGATAAGATTTTGCACACTGATGCGCCAGATGTTCAGTACGTCTTTAATAAACTTGTGGATTCCCCTAATTATGAGTGCATTCATCCCGTTAAACAAAAGCAGGTGTCTGCCCTTGTTCAGGCTTTACTGACTGAAGATAAGGATAATTTAATCACGGATATTATTGTTTTTGGCAGTACGGTTACTTTGTTTTGTGATAGTTTTAGTGATATTGATATGGCTGTTCTTGGGGACTTTGATGAATTTACGACTCATGTGCCCTTATATGAATACGGGGAAGTGGATCTTTTCGGCTATAACAAAGAGGCTTTTTTAAAAATTGCTAAGGATAATCATTTTTATTCTGAAATTGTAAATAAGGGGGTGAAGGTGTATGAGCAGTTATCTACATCTAGCAAAGGCTGATTTAAAGTATGCGAATTTTGGGTTAACTCAGGGGAGCGATGAGGTTGATGTGAATTATGCTGCTTATCATGTCCACCAGGCCATTGAGAAAATTGTTAAGGGGCTTTTGGAGCTTCAGGGAGAGGATATGGCTAGAAGGCGGTACCGGACTCATGATATTGGTTTTTTACTGTCTTGTTTAGATAGTGATACTTATGTGCCGCCCATTGTTGCTCAAAGGACTTTTGAGATTATGCGGTGGGTTTCTGAGCCTCGGTATAATGTCAATTTTAGGTTGTCTAGGGA
>CAYRAL010000117.1:4469-4819 GCA_964422235.1 uncultured Candidatus Epulonipiscium sp.
TTATGTGGATACCCTCCACTGGCTTCATAGGGTTATTCCACCGGTTAAAGGGGCACATGGCAAAAACACTTCTAATAAATCCAAAACTAAAAAGAAAAAGAAAAATTCTAGGGCGTAGGCCTTAGAATTTTTCTTTTTCATATTTTATATAAAACTAGGAGTATTACCTTTGGGTTTACTGGGTTAATTCTTTAAATAAAACGCCCATTGCCATTGCCCCTGCGTCTGGGTAGTCTAGGCTACGCTCACCTAGGTAAGAAGCACGTCCTTTTCTTGCGACAATGGTTTTTGTATGCTCTGCGCCTTCTTGTGCTGCTTTAGTAGCATCTGCAAAATTCAATTTAGAAGCA
>CAYRAL010000118.1:0-1839 GCA_964422235.1 uncultured Candidatus Epulonipiscium sp.
CCATTAGCCCTTACCGGTACAGTAACAATCATGGTTATTTCTTTGATAATAAGAAGAAGTCCATATACCATAAGGTCTTCTGCTGCAATCTTGCAACAAATACCCATGGTGGTAGAAGAAGCGGCTATTAGCTTAGGAGCCAGCAAACTTAGGACATTCTTTAAGATAACCATACCAATGATGGCATCAGGAGTGATCTCAGGTGCAATTTTATCATGGGTAACGATCATAACAGAATTATCAGGCGGTATTTTACTTTATAGTCCTAAGACATTAACCTTAACCATTGGGATATATGCTTTTGTATCACGAGGTAGCTACGGATATGCGGCGGCATTAGCGACCATTCTATCTGCCTTTACAACGGTTTCATTACTTGTCTATATGAAAATATCAGGGTCTGATGAGATTACCTTATAAATAGATTGTAAGCAAGGTTTTTTATTTTCCACCTCATGGCGAATATAGAGGTAAAAAAAAGAGATACTAAGGAAGACATAAGTTTTATGTGGGTGCTTTGGCAATAAAAGATTATGAGAAAAAGGAAGAGATAACCTATGCTACTGATAAAAAATGGAAAGATATTAACAATGGCTGGTACAAATTACGAAAGTGGAAGCATTTTAATAGATAAGGGCAAAATTGTGAAAGTAGGAGAATCTATTGATATAAATAGCGATGAAATTTCCCAAGTAATTGATGCCAGCTACCTTTGGGTTATGCCAGGAATTATAGAAGCCCATTGTCATGCTGGAATTGAAGAGGAAAGAAAAGGCTTTGAAGGGAATGATGGAAATGAAATAACCACTCCCATAACTCCCTACCTCAGAGGAATGGACGGAATTAATGCTATGGATTCTGCTTTTGCTAACGCTATAAGTGTTGGCATTACGAGTATGATGGTTGGGCCTGGAAGCTCAAATGTAGTGGGAGGGCAATGGGTATTTATAAAAACCCATGGTAGAGCAGTAGACAGTATGATTGTTCTCCAACCTTCAGCTATGAAGATTGCCTTTGGTGAAAATCCTAAATCAAATTATGAAGAAAAGAATATGATGCCATCCACCCGTATGTCAATTGCTGCTATGTTAAGAGAGGAATTATTTGATGCTCAAGAATACTACCAAAAGAAGAAGGATGCCCAGCAGTCTGGGGATGACTTTATACCTGAGTTTAAAAAAGAATGTTGGATACCAGTCTTTAACAAGGAGGTTCCCTTGAAAGCTCATGTTCATAGGGTAGACGATATTTTAACGGCAATCCGAATTGCCAATGAATTTAATCTCAATCTAACACTAGATCATTGTACAGAAGGACATTTAATTGCAAAAGAAATAAAGAAATCGGGATTTCCAGCAATTATTGGTCCTACCATGACATCCAGAAACAAAGTTGAGACTCAATATACAGATTTCAAAACAGCAGGGATACTTCATAAGGAAGGGATAAAAATTGCAATTACAACAGATCATCCTGTTACAAGAATCCAAGACCTATTAATTTGTGCAAGCCTTGCAGCAAAGGAAGGTTTAGGTATAGAGGAAGCACTTAAAGCAATTACAATAAATGCAGCCCAGATATGTAATGTATCACACCGAGTCGGAAGTATCGAAGTGGGAAAAGATGCTGACATTGCAATATTTGACGGAAATCCATTGGAGATTTTTAGCAAAACTATTTACACTATAATAGGCGGTAAGGTTATTTACAGCTTAGAAGATAAGAAGCTCTAAGTTAGCTTTATATGATATAAGAAAAGATAGCAGTAAGTTCAGTATTAAACAGAATCTATTGCTAACTTTTATATTTTAGGATTGATTACCTATTGTTGTTTTTATT
>CAYRAL010000118.1:1939-4809 GCA_964422235.1 uncultured Candidatus Epulonipiscium sp.
GAATCTATTGCTAACTTTTATATTTTAGGATTGATTACCTATTGTTGTTTTTATTATTTTTATTATTATTATTGTCTTTGTTATTTCTGTTATTATTGTTGGTATTGTCGTTGTTATTTCTATTGTTATTATTATTTTCCATGATGTCACCTCCCATACAGTATATAGTTCCTCAAATGCACTTTAATTATTCACTTAAAACTAATAAATAACACTGTTTATATTCCTATAATTTTAATAAAACAAGAATTTAATATCTAAAGGTGCGCACTCAGGAAATATTGATGAAAGAAGTAAATCTAATGGTTTATACCATTAATAAAATTCCCTGAAACATATTTTCAAATATGTTTCAGGGGGATTTTTAGCATACTCTGTTTCTGAAAACTTCTAAAAACTTAACGAAGCGCAGAAAATACTTTCTAAAGCCCTAGAGCAAACTTAATAATATTATATATGTTGATGATACAAAGTACGATTAGTAACCAAATAAAAAATTTATCAACTTGTTTATCATTAAACTTCTTAGAAAATCTACTTCCAATCAAACCACCACCAACGCCACCACATATCATCAACACTAATATTAAAGGGTCGATTGGTGGAATTTCCCCATTTAAGATAGTAGAACCAATGCTGGATACTTGAGAACTAAAAACTACAAAAAGTGAGTTTAGAGCCGTTACTTTAGAAGACATGCCTAGAAAGTAAGATATGGCTGCTATGTTAATAGGTCCCCCACCAATACCCAAAAAGGAGGATATCATTCCTAAAAATAATCCAATCAGTATACAAACAAGGCCACTTTGTATATTTTTAAAAGATAATTTGTTTTTATATATTGTAAAAATCAACACACCTAGGGTAATGGCAAATAGAATAAGCGCTTGAATTAAGCCGACAATCGTATCCTGGTTAAATATATTTGAAACAAGATTAAAAACCTTATTGCCTAATAAACCTCCTCCTACTGAACCTGCTGCAAGAAATCCACTTCGTCTCCAATCTACTTTGGTATCGCCCTTGAAACTTTTAACTAGATTTACTGTCGTCATGGAAAGAACTGTGCTTCCTGAATAAAAACTAATAGCACTGATGGTCATTAAACCAGTGGCATCTAGTACAGGCTTAATAATGACACCACCTCCTACTCCACTTATAGAACCGGCTATAGAAGCTATTAGAGCAATTAAAAAAAATAGAACTACCATAATTTTCACCTTTCTTTTTTGTCTATAGTGCAAAGTTCATTTGCACTATGCCTTTAGTTGATATATTAATAGCTATATTATATTGCCTTCCTTGGATAAAGTCAAAAATAGCATCAATTTAGCTTAGCAAATGAATGATAGAGTAACTAATATCAAACAATTAAATAATAAATCAAATTTATTGAATTTAATTGCAAAAATATTATATAATAAAAGAGAAGGTATTTAAAATACATATCATGAGTAAGGGGGAGAATCATGGAATTAAGTTTATTTAGTTTTAAGATTTTAGCAATTATTGTATCATTTTTATCTTTTGGGCTAGCAGCATATCTTTATAAGTGGGTAAAGTCACAACCTTCATCTAACCAACGTATTGCAGACATAGGGGAATTGATTCAAAAAGGGGCAAATACATTTTTAAGAAGAGAGTACTTGGCACTAACTAGATTTGTAGGAATAGTAGCATTTATTATGCTACTATTTTTACCAAAACCTATATGGAATGGCAGCCTTGTAAGCAACATATATATGTCTGTTTCTTATATATTTGGGGCTGTATTTTCAGGCCTTGCTGGGAAAATAGGTATAGGGGTTGCTACAATTGCCAATATGAAAGCTGCTGAAGCAGCACAAAAAGGCATAAAGCCTTCATTTATGGTTGGTTTTCGCGGTGGCGCAGTTATGGGAATGGCAGTAGTAGGCGCAAGTTTATTAGGCGTTACAGGGGTGCTTATGCTGACCAATAACACAAGTGCAGTGCTTGGATTTAGTTTTGGTGCAAGTTCACTTGCTTTATTTGCAAAAGCAGGAGGCGGAATATTTACCAAGACAGCAGATATAAGCGCTGACTTAGTCGGTAAAGTTGAATTAGGTATTCCAGAAGATGATCCACGTAATCCAGCTGTTATTGCGGATAATGTTGGCGACAATGTTGGTGATGTTGCAGGTATGGGAGCTGATTTATTTGACTCTAATGTTGCGGCTATGGCTGCAGCGCTGGTAATCGCTAGAGCCATTGATCAGTCTATTGCTAGTTCCGTCAATATGAGTATGGTATTGTGTTATGCAACACTAGGATTATTGGCCTCTATTATCGGTGTATCTTCTGCAAAGATTAGTAAAAACGGTGATCCGACACGGGCACTTAATAGTAGTACTTATGTTACGACTGGGATATTTGGGGCATTAACGGCAGTATCCACATGGTTGTTTAACTTTGAGTGGCGTATATGGGGAGCAACAGCAGTTGGGCTCTTGGTAGGCGTGGTTATTGGTATTGCTAGTGACTATTTTACCAATGATAACAAAAAACCCGTACGTTATGTGGCTAAGGCTTCAGAATCAGGTCCTGCATTTACCATTTTATCAGGCATGTCATATGGACTTCTTAGTGTATTCCCAGCCATTGTTGGTATTGCAGTATCCGCTTTAGTAGCTTATAAAATATGTGATCCAATTGGTCCAGGATATGCTATGTTTGGGATTGCCATGGCAGCATTAGGGATGCTTTCTATCGTCGGTATGATTATTTCCAATGATGCTTATGGTCCTATTGTTGATAATGCACGTGGCCTTGTGGAAATGGGGAATTTAGGTGATGAGGCATTAGAAGTCACGGATACTTTAGATAGCGCAGGTAATACTGTTAAGGCAGTT
>CAYRAL010000119.1:0-4792 GCA_964422235.1 uncultured Candidatus Epulonipiscium sp.
AAGCACAAACAAGTCATAAACAAGGTGTTGTAGAATTTAAAGATGTTTCTTTCAAATATCCAGGAGCTCAGGAGCCTGTTATTTGTAACATTTCATTTACAGCTAAACCTGGTGAAACAACGGCTATTATAGGGGGTACAGGGTCAGGGAAGTCTACCTTGATTAATATGATTCCTAGATTTTATGATGTAACCCAAGGAAGTGTTTTAATAGGTGGCGTGAATATTAAAGATATGAAGCAAGAAGACTTAAGGGCAAAGATTGGATTTGTTCCCCAAAAGTCAGTGCTCTTTTCCGGAACAATTGCAGAAAATATTAGATATGGTAAAGAACATGCAACAGACGAGGAAGTCAAGGCTGCAGCTGAGATCGCTCAGGCCACAGAGTTTATATCTGACATGAAAGACGGCTTTGACTCTCAGATTTCCCAAGGAGGAACAAATATTTCAGGGGGGCAAAATCAAAGACTCTCTATTGCCCGTGCACTTGTTAGGAAACCGGAAGTGTATATATTTGATGATAGCTTCTCAGCCTTAGATTTTAAAACAGATGGAAAACTTCGTGAGGCTCTAAAGGCTGAAACGAGTCATTCAGCTATGATCATTGTCGCTCAAAGAGTTGCAACGGTTATGGACGCTGAGCAAATAATTGTTCTCCATGAAGGAGAGATTGTAGGAAAAGGTAGACATAAAGAACTATTAGAAAGTTGTAAAGTATACGAGGAAATTGTGTTTTCACAACTTTCAAAAGAGGAGGCATCGTAATATGAGTGAGCATAAAGAAAAAGGTGCCCCAAGAGGGCCAGGTGGTGGAATGGGCCATGGGCCAGCAGCAGGTATGGCTAGCCCAGCAGAAAAGGCAAAAGATTTTAAAGGAACACTGAAAAGATTGTTAGCTTATTTGAAGCCACAAAGACTAAAACTTCTTATTGTAGTTTTAGCCGCATTTTTCAGTACTGTTTTTACAGTTATAACCCCTGTTGTTATAGGGTGGGCAATTACAAGTTTATATGAGGATGTAAAAAGAAGTATTCAAGGTGCCACAGCTTTAGTCATTGATTTTGGGAATATAGGGAAGATCATTTTACTTCTGGGCATTCTATATATATTAAGTTCATTATTTAGCTATATCCAACAAGTTTTAATGGCATCTGTTACTCAAAATACGGTTTACGATCTTAGAAAAGACATTAATGGTAAGCTTTCAAGACTACCCCTTAAATATTTTGATTCAAGGACTCACGGAGAAATTTTAAGCCGTGTTACAAATGATATTGATAATATTAGTGGTACTTTGCAACAAAGTATCACTCAGCTTATTACATCAGTTTTAACATTAGTCGGTGTCATTATTATGATGCTTCTTATAAGCCCAGTGATGACCTTGATTTTAATTGTTACATTACCACTTTCTATTTTTGTCACAAAAAATATAGCTAGAAAGTCTCAATTATTTTTTGCAGATCAACAAAGGGCCGTGGGTAATCTAAATGGCCATGTAGAAGAAATGTATACGGGCCATAAAGTAGTAAAGGCTTTTGGATATGAAGAAAGATCAATTAATAAGTTTAATGAAATTAATGAGTCCTTATATGACTCAGGCTGGAAGGCGCAGTTTGTATCAGGCATTATTATGCCCTTAATGAACTTTGTCAGTAATATAGGTTATGTATTTGTATGTGTTGTTGGAGGAATTTTTGTTACAAGAGGTATTATTACGCTGGGGAATATTCAGGCATTTATTCAATATGCTAGGCAATTTACACAGCCAATCGTACAAGTAGCCAACATTGCTAATATCATTCAATCAACCATTGCATCAGCAGAAAGGGTTTTTGAAGTAGTGGATGAGGAAGAGGAAGTAATGGATTCTGGGCAAGCTGCTATTATTGAAAATCCCCAAGGAAATGTTAAATTTGACCATGTTGAATTTGGCTATGACCAAGATGAAATACTCATGAAAGATATGAGTATTGATGTTAAAAAAGGCCAAACCATTGCAATTGTAGGTCCTACAGGAGCAGGTAAAACCACACTGGTAAACCTTCTTATGCGTTTTTATGAAATTAGTAAGGGGAGCATTACCGTTGACGGTGTTAACATTACTGATTTAAAAAGAGAAGATCTAAGAAGTATGTTTGGAATGGTACTTCAAGATACATGGTTATTTAACGGTACAATCAAAGAAAATATTGCATATGGCAATAAGGATGCCTCAGAAACAGAGATTATAAGTGCAGCTAAAGCGGCTCGTGTGGATAAATTTATCCGTACACTGCCTGATGGATATGACACAATCCTAAATGAAGAAGCATCCAATATTTCACAGGGACAAAAACAGTTAATTACAATAGCTCGTGCCATACTTGCCAATCCAGTGGTTCTTATTTTAGACGAGGCCACCAGTAGTGTAGATACGAGAACAGAGATTTACATCCAAAGAGCCATGGAAGAACTGATGAAAAATAGAACCAGTTTTGTTATTGCTCATAGGTTATCCACAATAAAAGACGCAGATATGATTTTGGTCATGAAAGATGGGGATATTATTGAAACTGGGACTCATGACCAGTTAATAGCGCAAGCAGGTTTTTATGAAGACTTATACAATAGTCAATTTACAAATACCAATAGGCAAGGGAAAGCAATTTAGGCTTCCTTGCCTATTGGCATTTTGTGGAACTGGCTAAAAGCCATAAGATATAGAAGAAAAAACAACTATACCGTTGAAAAACTTTTTGCTAAAGCTTATACTATAGGTTGGTTACATATGTAGTTATTATTATATATTGGAGGAACATAATATGAAGAAGCCAGTATTAGTTATAATGGCAGCAGGTATGGGCAGTAGATATGGGGGTCTAAAGCAAATAGATCCAATCGATAAGCAAGGTCATATCATAATGGAATTTTCCATCTATGATGCCATAAAAGCAGGATTTGAAAAAGTAGTGTTTATCATAAAACACGAAATAGAAAAAGACTTTAAAGAAGCCATAGGCGACAAATTATCAAAGCACATCGAAGTTGAGTATGTTTATCAAGAAATTGATAATATCCCAGAAGGATACCAAGTGCCAGAAGCTAGAGTCAAACCATGGGGGACAGGCCATGCAATCTTAAGTTGCAAAGATGTGATTGATGGGCCATTTGCAGTTCTTAATGCAGATGATTATTATGGGCCAACTGCCTTTAAGCTTATTTATGACTACCTTATTACCACAGAAGATGATGAAAAATATAACTATACAATGGTAGGCTATAGGCTTGATAAAACCCTTACAGATAATGGACATGTTGCAAGGGGCGTATGCCAGTTAGATGCTAATAACTTTCTAGTTGATATAAGAGAGCGCACCATGATCGTTAAAAAAGAAAATGGGCCAGCCTATACAGAAGACGGTAGAACTTGGGTTAACCTTCCAGGGGATAGCGTTGCTTCAATGAATATATGGGGATTTAGCAAGAGTTTGTTAGATGAATTAGAAGTTGGCTTTACTTCGTTTTTAGATAAAAATATCAGACAAGACCCTCTAAAATCAGAGTATTTTTTACCAAGTGTTATACATGATTTATTAGGACAAGATAAGGCTAGTGTTTATGTGTCAAAAACCTCTGATCAGTGGCACGGTGTAACTTACCAAGAAGATAGGGCCACAGTAGCTAAGGCTATAAATCAACTAAAAAAAGACGGGAAATATCCTGTTATGCTATGGGAGGCAAAGAATGAATAGAGATCAAAATAGCTTGTCAATTGATGAAACAATTAAAAACTTAAAATTTGAAGGTGCACTTATTGAAAAAAAGGCTTTTGGAAATGGTCATATTAATGACACTTTTAAGCTTACCTTTGAGACTGCTAATGGCCAGATACAACCTTATATTTTACAAAGAATTAATGATGATATATTTAAGGATCCATCATATTTAATGGAAAATATTAACGGTGTAACGTCTCATCTAAGGGCGAAAATCATAGAAAATGGTGGGGATCCAGAACGCGAAACATTAAATGTTGTTCCAACCATTGATGGTAAGCTTTTTTACAAAGATAGTAATGGCATATATTGGAGAGCCTATGGATTTATTGAAGGTGCAAGCTGCTATGAAACAGTTGAGGATCCAGAACATTTTTATCAAAGTGCAATTGCTTTTGGTAATTTCCAAAAATTATTAGCTGATTATCCAGCTCATACACTTCATGAGACCATTGTCGATTTTCACCATACAAGAAAACGCTATGATGCTTTTGTAAAAGCAGTAGAAGAAGATGTCATGGGCAGAGTTAAAGATGTAAAAGAAGAGATTGATTTTATCTTAGAGCGCAAAGATGATACATCGATTTTAGTCGATATGCTTGATAAGGGGGAGTTACCACTTAGGGTAACCCACAATGATACAAAGCTAAACAATGTTATGATTGATAACGAAACAGGTAAAGGCTTATGTGTTATTGATCTTGATACCGTTATGCCAGGGCTTTCAGCTAATGACTTTGGCGATGCCATTCGATTTGGTGCAAGTACAGCCCTTGAGGATGAACCAGATTTATCTAAAGTTAGTATGAGTCTTGAGCTTTTTGATATCTATGTAAAAGGCTTTTTTAAAGCCAGTGGCGGTAGTTTAACGGACAATGAAATAGATATGTTAACAGTAGGTGCTAAAGTCATAACACTTGAGCAAGCTATCCGTTTTTTAATGGATCATATACAAGGTGATACTTATTTCAAAATCCACCGAGAAAACCACAATCTAGATAGAGCCCGGACACAAATTAAACTAGTAGCAGACAT
>CAYRAL010000120.1:0-4776 GCA_964422235.1 uncultured Candidatus Epulonipiscium sp.
GTGGCGCAATGGTTAAGAAAATGATTGCAGCTCAAATGGGACAAATGGGTGGACAATAATTATAAATAATCTATAAAGCTTTTAAATACTGAAAAGGATGGCATATTGTCATCCTTTTCAGTATTTTATTGTTATTAATGTAACTGTTTGTTATAATAAAACAAAAGAACATGTAAGTTAGGAGATTTGTGTATGCGTGTCATTAGCGGGAGAGCAAGAGCTACAAGATTAATTGGACCAGAAGGGTTGGAAACAAGGCCAACCTCTGATAGAATTAAAGAGTCCTTATTCAATATAATTGGACAAGATTTAGATAATATTTCTTTTTTAGATATCTTTAGTGGATCCGGGGCAATTGGAATTGAGGCTTTAAGCCGAGGTGCTAAGGAAGCAACTTTTATAGAAATCTCTAAAGTAGCCTATCAGGCTATAATGGCAAATATTAGCAAAACAAGATTTAACGATCAATCTACTTTGCTTAATATGCCTACAGATAAAGCCTTAGATCAATTAGGTAAACAAAATAAAAAGTTTGATATTATTTTTATGGATCCACCTTATAATAAAGAGATGATAAAGAGATGATTAATGATAGCTTGTCTCTGATTGTAAAGAACCAATTATTAGCCTTAGGTGGTTATATTATTGTTGAGAGGCCCACAGAATATAAAATAAGTGACCATATAAACTTACAGTTATGGAAAGAAAAAAAGTATGGTATTACCACAATGAGTTTTTTAAAAGGAGTAGAGATCACATGAATATAGGAATTTATCCAGGGAGTTTTGATCCCGTAACCAATGGACATATAGATATTATTAGGAGATCTGCAAAACTTGTAGATACCTTAATAGTCGCTATTTTACAAAATACAAATAAAAATTCGCTTTTTTCAGAAGAAGAGAGAATAAGCTTACTTCATGAATCTTGCGCTGACATTAAAAATCTACAAATAGAATGTTTTTCAGGTTTGCTAGTTGATTTTGCTAAGGCAAAAAAAGCAGACTTAATTATAAGGGGCCTTAGAGCTCTGACGGATTTTGAGTATGAATTTCAAATGGCCCAAATGAACAAACATTTATATGAAGATATAGAAACGATTTTCCTAGTGACAGATGTTAAGTATTCGTTTTTAAGTTCTAGTGCCATAAAAGAAGTTGCAAGATTTGGAGGGAATGTTAGGGATTTTGTCCCACAGGTAGTAGCTGACCAAACACTAGCAAAATATAAAGGGGGATTATAAAATGGAAGGAAATCCAAGGGTTAATGAAATTAATGAAATGTTAGATTTAATGGAGGATATATTAGAAGATAGTAAACAAGCGTTTTTTTCTGCAAGAGTTGTGGTTGATAAAGAGGATATATTTGATATTATTAAGGATATTCGTCTGCGTTTACCCAATGAAATACAGCAGTCTAGATGGGTAGTAGAAGACCGAACTAAAATTTTAGCCATGGCTCAAGCCGAGGCAGACACCATTATTGAAGAAGCTCATGAGACCGTTGACCGGATGGTTAGAGAGCACGAGATTACAAAGTATGCTGAGGAGCAGGCACAAATTATTCTAAATACTGCCCGTAATGATGCAAGAGAAATGCACTTAGGTGCCGTTGAATATGCAGATAGTGTTATGAAAGATCTAGAACATCGATTAAAAGAAACTTTAGATGTGGTTCATGGTGAAGCATCCGAGTTTCAAGCTAATATGAGTGAGGTTGTTAGGACAGTTTATGCCAATAGAAAAGAACTCAAGGGTGTTGTAAGGCCAATTTCTACTGAAGAATACGAAGAAGACTAAGTGGGATGAATATTTACATAATAAGACATGGACAAACCAGTTCCAATAAAAAAGGTCAGTACTATGGAAGTTTAGATGTCCCCTTAAATAAAAAAGGTGTTAGGCAGATGGAAAATTTAAGGCCCAATCTTAGTCAAATAGTATTTGACCGGGTATATAGTAGTCCTTCTTCTAGAGCCTTAGAAAGCCTAAAAATATGTGGTCATGATTTATATAATAGGGTCCAAAGAGATTACCGCTTAAGAGAGCTTAACTTTGGCGATTTTGAAGGCCAGACTTATGAGGAAATAAAGAAACTATACCCAGAAGAGGTGGCCAGTTGGCAGAAGGATTGGAAGAATTTTTGTCCCCCGGGTGGAGAGTCATTTGTGAGTTTTTATGCTAATGTGATTGCTTTCTTTAAGGAAGTACTTGAATCTAAAAAGGTATCTCAGCCCAAAAAAGAAAATATTTTAATTATGGCTCATTCGGGGGTCATAAAATCCATCTATTGCTATGTTTTACAAAACAATATAGATTTATATTGGAACTTTACTTGCCATAATGGGAAGATTAATATTATTAAATATGAATATGAAAACTTATTTATAGATGGAATGAATCAGGGAGCGTTGTGATGAGAGCTACCATTGGAGATTTTTTATTAATGATACAATTTTTTACTCGAATTCCTATTAAAAAAAACCTACAATGTGAGTCTAAGAATTTTAGGCGTGGTATGGTTTTTTTGCCTTTTATAGGTTTTTTAATAGGTGCCATGCAGTACGGTGTTATTCTTGTTTTAAGAGGGATATTACCAAGTTCTATATTAGCTGCCATTGCAGTCCTCCTACCCATTATTGTGACAGGTGGACTCCATATAGATGGGCTTGGGGATACTTGTGATGGTTTTTTTGCTTTTACCAAAGATAAACATAAAATAATAGAGATTATGAAAGATAGTCAGGCAGGGACCTTTGCCATTTGTGCTATTATGGGTAATATTCTTCTCCAATATAGCGCTATAGAATACCTAATTAATCAAGAGGCCATTGGAGGGATATTGGTTCTTATTATGTTTAGTAAGTTATTTGTTTTAGTGACTGGAATGTGGGGGAGACCAGCCAAAAAAGAGGGATCTGGCAATCTCTTTATTGGCAATGTTAGTATGCTAGTCCTTATTATGAGTGTCATCTATTCTGTTTTTATAGGAAGTATGGTCATTACATTATTAGCAAGCTTAATATTACTCTTAGGAGGAAGCTTGGTGACACTTTTGTTTTATTGTTTGTGTTACTACAAAATAAAAGGTATTACAGGTGATACATTTGGTGCTCTTCAGGAGATTACAACGGTGATTATGCTCATTATTTATTGCGCTCTTATATAAAATTAAGTTTTAACCAAGAAAGGGGTTATTATGTCTTCAAATATTATTTTAATTACAGGTGGTAGTCGTAGTGGGAAAAGTAGCTACGCAGAGAGTTTATATAAGGATCATAATCAGGTATTATATATTGCTACTGCTCTTGTGACCGATGATGAAATGCAAGAGCGCATTAATCATCATAAACAAAGTCGAAACCAACAATGGGAAACCGTTGAGGCCTATAAGGACCTAGATCAGGTTATTGCAAAGACTTCTTGCAAAAATATTTTATTAGACTGTGTAACAGTAATGATTACCAACTTAATGTTTGACCAAGATAGCAGTGTGGAGGACCTTAGTCTAAAGGAAGTTGAGGCTTTAGAAGAGCGTATCATACAAGAATTTACAAAGCTTCTTAGCTTTGTTAGGGACATGGAGAAAAATATTATTTTGGTAAGCAATGAAGTGGGTTATGGGTTAGTACCAGCGTATAAACTTGGACGTTTATTTAGGGATATAGCAGGTAGGGTCAACCAGCATTTGGCTTTACTAAGTGATGAAGTTTATTTAGTTTCTTGTGGATTGCCTTTAAAATTAAAGTAGATTGCAAAGACAGCCATTAGAAATGCAAAAATCATAAACCCTGAGCTAATAATCGTAAAAGACTTTAAAGGAGAATTGGCAAAGGTAGGAACTAACTGTTGGGAGTAACGAAGATACATAGGAAATAATAAAATAGTCAAGATAAAGGCAATCACACCATGTAAAAACTTAGCCAATAAATATAAGGGGGTTTTTATTGCAATTTGATTAATAAAATTTAGGCTTTGGGCATGAACGGATAAGCCGCCCCAACCAAGTATAAAGCTAATCATACTTAATGTTAGTCCCTGAGAGCTTTGAGCCTCTGAAACCATATGGGTTCCGTTAGACATTTCAACCATTCCAATAATCCAAGAGAAGGCTAGCTTTTTTGTCATTCCTAGAGGCCTGAATACATAATATAAAATATCAGCTATGATATTAATAAAAGTTGTTTCTTTTAGAAGTGTCCCAATAACAGAAAAAATAATAATATAGCCACCTATTTGCACAATAACGTCCATGGAGTGGACGATACTATTGCCTAAGGCTTCTCCTATAGAAGGGGTAGATTTAAAGGTGGCTTTATAAACCTGAGGGGTATTACACTTTTCTTGTCCATAAAAACGAAATAGGAGTCCAACTAAAACAGAGGAAGTAAAGTGGATCAGTAACAAGAAATACCCCACTTGCTCATTGCCTAGCATGCCAACGCCAACAGCGCCTAATATAAAAAACGGGCCACTATTGTTACAAAAACTTAGTAAGCGTTGGAGTTCCAAATCAGTAATTTGATTGTTTTCATACAGTTCACCGGCAATTTTAGCTCCCATAGGATAACCGGAAATAAGGCCCATAACCCAGGGAAAGGCACAGCAGCTAGGAACTTTAAATAAGGGCTTCATAATGGGACGGAATATTTTTTCGAAAAAATAAATGCTACCAGAGGCCATTAGTATGTTAGCACCTATTATAAAAGGTAGCAAAGATGGTAGCACAGTATTAAACCATAAAAGTAGTCCAGTTTTAGCTGCTCCTATGGATTGA
>CAYRAL010000121.1:0-4712 GCA_964422235.1 uncultured Candidatus Epulonipiscium sp.
CTGGATTTGTCATAATGATTTCTGCATTTTGATGTTGATCATCCGTAATAATCCCTGCTTGCCCTCCTGTCAAAGCTACTGCCCTATGCCCTTCGCTTTCTAACATGGAAGCTAAGACCACTGCTGATATTAACTCTCCGCAAGATAAAAGAATATCCATTTCTCTTGGTTTAATATAATCACAATTATCCTTTAAGAATTTTATTAATGTATCTGTTGCATAAGGATCACCAACTCTACCGATTGCAGATACAACAACTACTACATTATTATCTTTCTTACTCTTTATTATTTTTTTGATAGCAGTATTTCTTGTTTCTTTAGTTGATACTGATGTACCACCAAATTTTTGTACAATGGTTTTCATATATTGTTCTCCTTTTGTTAAATTTCTAGTTATTTATTTAATTATACTACTTTACAGAACCAAAGCCTATAAAATAAAACTTAATCCAAGTGGCATTTTCCTTCCTGGCTGAATTAAGTTTTATTCTGAATTAATTTTTTTGTCTAACCCCCTAATAATTATAAATTGTCAGATAATCCTTTTATTATTTATATGAATTTAGAATGGGTTGTAGTTGCTCTTGATTGATTGCCTTTTCTAGAGTTTGTGGAATTAACTCCATATGAGATACTAATGAATAGGGTTTTTTTAAATAGTCATCTTGACCTAATGGCACAAAATAAATATTTGGTCTATTCATAAGCTTAGCGATATTTTTTAAATTTAATCCTAAACCATCATTGGTAGCTAGGGAAATAATGATGGGTTTTTGATTCCTCATAAGACCTTTAGCTGTCATGGTTACAGCTGTGTCAGTAATGGCATTAGCTAACTTGGCCAGTGTATTTCCTGTACAGGGCGCAATTAACAGGGCCTCTATTGTATCCTTAGGGCCCAGTGGCTCTGCATCTACAATTGTGTTAATGACCTTTCTGCCTGAAAGGTTTTCGAGTCTTGCAATAAAGTCCCTTGCCTTTCCAAATCTAGTGTCTGTTGTATATGCATTGTTCGACATAATTGGATAAATCTCTACTCCAAGCTTTACTAATTTTTCTATTTCTGTAAAAACAGCATCATAGGTACAGTAAGACCCACAAAGTGCTACTCCTAACTTAAGGCCTCTTAAACTCATAATATAACCCCCATATCACTGTATGCATTTAGTATTGTATCAAATATAATTTTTGCCGCTGTTTCTGGTGCTACTTTCCCTGGCAAACTTTGACCATCTATTACTTTTATACCAATTCTTTTGGCTGCTTCAAAGTCAATACCTCCCGGCTTTGATGCAAGTTCAATGACTAAGCAATCACGCTTTAGTGTCATTAGTTTTTCTTCATCTAATATTAATGATGGTATAGTATTAAATATAAAATCGTATTGGCTAATATAATCTGCTAAATCTCCAAGAGGCACAGCTTTGTACCCATAACTTTCTATATAGGCTAAATCTGCTTGTGAGCGGGCCTCTACACTTAAGTCTGAACCAATCCCCTTAAGCATATGGGCTAATACCTTTCCACATCGTCCAAATCCTAGTACAATACATTTACTTCCATGTAATGTAATGTCACTGTTTTCCATAGCATATTGTAAAGCACCTTCGGCAGTAGGGATAGCATTTGCTATCCCTACAATATCCCTGATGTAGGCTTATTATTAATTTAAATTGTTTTTTAAAAGAGAATAAAAAAGATGAACTTGTGAAATAATACTTTTGAGTAAGAAATATTAAATTTAAGGAGTGATTTTATGGCGAATTTGAATCAATTAGAATTACAGCATATCCGGCATATGGTTGGCGCACATGGTACTGTAGCAAATAAGTTAGAAGCTATGTCCCAACAATGTACGGATCCTCAATTACAACAAATGCTAAAAGATGATGCTCAAGACGCAAAGAACAGTAAACAAAAATTAATGACTTTTTTAGGCTAGGAGGCCATCTTAATGACTGAAAAGGATATAATGAATGATTATTTAAGTATGATTAATGGTAGTTTGTCTGGCTATGCTAGCACTATAGCTCAAACAGATAATCCTCAACTCAGACAAACCTTTCAACAAATGAGAGATAACGATGAGCAACGTCAATATAAGATTTATCAAGTTGCTAAGCAAAAAGGATACTATAAACCTGCTTCCCCAGCACCACAAAATGAAATAAGCACGGTAAAATCAGAATTAAGTATGGGATAGAATAGGAAAGGGCAGGAGTATTCCTGCTCTTTACCTATTTATTATTAATAACCTTACAAAGGCTACATATAGTAGTATTATATTAAGCTAAAAGTAAGGAATAGATATATGAATATAGCAATTTATGCACGTAAAAGTAAGCTAAGTGAAAAAGGTGATTCTACTTATAATCAAATACAACTTTGTAAAGATTATGCTAAAGAATTTTTCCCTAACGCTTCCCACATCTTTACTTATGTTGATGATGGATTTTCTGGTGGTAATACCAATCGGCCAATGTTTGGTCAAATGCTAATTGATGCTAAATCTAAAAAATTTAATGTCCTAATCTGTTACAGGCTAGACCGGATATCTCGTAATATTGCACAGTTCTCAAATACATATGAAATACTGCAAAAATACAATATTGAGTTTGTTTCTGTCAAAGAACAATTTGATACGTCAAGTCCTATAGGCCGAGCTATGCTCAGTATTGCTATGGTCTTTTCACAGCTAGAAAGGGAGACTATTGCAGAACGTATTAAGGATAATATGCACGCCCTTGCATGTTCTGGTAGATGGCTAGGTGGTAGATGCCCGACAGGATTTAAAAGTGAAGCTATGGAATATTATGATGAAAACCAACATAAAAAAAGAATGTTTAAACTATCTCCTATACCAGAGGAAATAGACTTAGTCATAATGATTTTTAATCTTTATATAACTTTTAAAAAACTAAGGCAAGTCGAAACATATCTTATGGAACTAGATATAAAAACTAAAAACAATTGTAATTTTTCTGCTGCTACTATTAGAGATATTTTAATTAACCCTGTTTATGCTTGTGCGGATAAGGACATCTATCATTACTTTTATCAGTTAGGCGCTAATGTACATGGCAATGCCTGTGATTATAATGGTAAGTATGGTGTCTCGGGCTATAATCGAACAGATCAAAATAGTAAATCCGCCAAATCTAAAAATGTTGATCAGTGGATTATTGCTGTGGGAAAACACAAAGGGATTATATCAGGTTCACAATGGATAGAAGTACAAAAGCAACTAAAAAGGAATTCTAAACCCAAACGATGTAGGGATAGCATTTCGGATAGCCATATCATCCCTTTCTAAAAGGTCAATATATGTTATATCATACCTAGCTAGGATTTCTTGAATTTTCCCCGTTAACCTTCCTGCCATAAAAACTTGATGTTTATTTATCCTTTTTAATAGGTCTTCCACTGTAACTCTTTTTTCATAGTACTTTGCAAATAAATCATTGTTATTTTGTGAACATGGGATTGGGCCTATAATAACATCTGAATCCTGTATAGCTTCATCTAGGCTTTTACATTGTTTCACTAATGGATTAACCGCTATATTGGAAAATCCAAACATGCTTACCGAATAACCATCTTGTATTAAATGGTTACACAGTTTTACTTGCCTCTGGTCTCCTCCTATAACAGAAAAAGATATTTTTCCAAACTTCATGCTCTTCACCTCCAGCTATAAAATGGAACTTTCGATAATATACTGTATGAATTTGACGTTTTTATTGTGCTTGTATATGGCTTATATGTCTCCTTCTTCTAGAAATCCATAATAAAAAAACATGATTCATAAGAATCATGTTTTTTTATTATATTCCAGTATGACCTAAGCCACCACTTTCACGCTCTGTACTATCTAATACTTCTTCTAGTTTAAAGGCTACAATTTCAACTTTATTGATGATCATTTGGGCTATGCGATCTCCCCTATTAATGGGAAAATCCTCTTCTCCATAATTAATCATAATAATCTTGATTTCTCCTCTATAATCTGAGTCAATGGTTCCAGGACTATTGACGAGTCCGATACCGTACTTTGCAGCAAGTCCACTTCTTGGACGTATTTGGGCCTCAAACCCAGCAGGGATTGCAATACAAATACCTGTTGGGATTACTTTAATTTCTCCCTTGCCTAAAGTCCTTGTATGGGAAACATTAGCAAAGAGATCCATACCTGCTGCACCTTTGGTCATATAACGTGGCAATGGCAAGTCCTTTGCATTATCCATTTGCTTAATCTTTAAGGTTATTTGTGACACGTTTTGAGTCCTTTCGGAATTAGTTAGATGTCTTTTCTTCATTTGGATTGGGTAACATTGCTTTACGAGAAAGGCTAATGCGATTTTGTCTATCGATTTCAATTACTTTTACCATAATCTTTTCGCCTTCGCTTAAAACATCTTCTACATTAGCTACACGTTCATGAGCAATTTTTGAAATATGAACAAGACCTTCTTTTCCTGGCAGTATTTCTACAAAAGCACCAAAGGCAGTAATATTTTTTACTGTACCTTCATAAATTTGTCCTGCTTCAACTTCTTTAGTGATACCCTCTATAATTTCAATAGCTTTTGCTACTTTAGCTTCATCAGTGGCACAAATAAATACTCTGCCATCATCTTCGATATCTATTTTAACGCCAGTTTCATCAATTATTTTATTGATCATACGACCTTTTGGCCCAATAACCTCAC
>CAYRAL010000122.1:0-4686 GCA_964422235.1 uncultured Candidatus Epulonipiscium sp.
GAATGTCTGTTCAATGGACTTTCAGTATTTATTTAGCTTGGATTTCTGTTGCCACCATTGCTAATATTACCACATTTTTAGTGAGTATTAATTGGGATGGACTTGGCATTCCGCCAACGATATGGACAATGGTTGTTATTCTATTGGCGACCATGATTACCCTTAGATTTGTATTCTATAAAAAGGATGTCCCCTATGCCTTAGTCACTTTATGGGCATTTCTTGGCATACTCATTAAACATTTAACCTTTTTTGCTGGGCAGTACAAAGGAATTATCATGATTACGGCTTTTTCAATGGTGATTATTTTGCTAAGCATATTTGCTATGCCAAAGGCTTACCAAACTCAAAGATATTGATTTTGATCAGTGCATTAAAAAGGGAGACTTTGCTCCCATTGTTGACTGGTTAAATGGATGAATCCATCAATATGGTGATTAAAGTCCCCGGGAGATCTTATGAAAGAGGCCACAAAAGAGGAGCTAAATCCCAAGTATTTTACAGATTATCTAGAGCAAAAGTTTGGAGAGATTTACTTTAAACAAACAAGAAAATACTTAGGCCTTGAGGAATGTTTTTAGTAAGTTAACAACTGTATTAATATCATCTTTTGTAACCCAGTAATGGGTTACAAATCTCATTTCACCATTTTCTGCCTGATTGATTTTAATATGATGCTGTAAGAAAAACTGGACCAATTGAGTCGTATCAGTATTAGGATTACTAAACTTGAAAAACACCATATTAATATGTACATTATTAAGGTCCACTGTGATACTAGGTAATTTAGAAAGCTCGTTGGCTAAAAGTTTAGCATGATCATGGTCATCTTGCAGTCTATCCACCATTTGTGTCAGAGATACAATGCCGGCAGCACCAAGAAAACCAGCTTGTCTAAGTCCCCCACCCATGAGTTTTCTTTTTTTACGTGCCAAATCAATAAAAGTTTTATCACCAGCTAAAATTGAGCCAACAGGTGAGCAAAGACCTTTAGATAAACAAAACATAACAGAATCACAATACTGGGTAATGTCCTTAACATCTACGCCTAAAGAAATAGCTGCGTTAAATACTCTTGCCCCGTCTAAGTGGATAGGCACCTTATATCTTTTTGCTAGTTCATAAATCTCTTGCATATTACTAAGAGGAATAACATAGCCAGAGGAATGAGCGTTTTCAACACATATTAAACCGGTCTTTGGGTAATGTATATCAGTGGTAACCCTTATTTTCTTTTCTATATCAGCAGGTGATAATACGCCTGTATCACTATCAATTGATCTAAGCTGAACACCAGCAATAACAGCTGAGGCCCCAACTTCATGGGCAATAATATGACAAGCATCACCCAAAATAACCTCATCACCGCGGTTACAGTGGGTAAAAAGGGCAAGCTGATTGCCAAAGGTCCCGCTAGGCACAAAAAGGGCAGCCTCTTTGCCCATCATACGGGCAGCTAAGCCCTCTAGTTCTGTGATGGTTATGTCATCTCCGTATACATCATCACCTACTACAGTATTAAACATAGCCTCTCGCATAAAATCAGGTTGGCCAGTTACAGTATCACTTCTTAAGTCTATCCATTTATTCATTCGAAATCCTCCTTATAAGTGTCGTTAATGTTATGTTTTATTTTAGCACAAAATAATGGTGTAGGCATATAATAATAAAATGAAAGATTTATTTAAGAAAGGAAAGCGTGATAACATGAAAAAAATCAAGTATAATGAATATGCAAAGGAAGCATTAGACGGACTCACTAGGGGGGCGTTTTTAAATGTAAGCCATGAAGGTGTCGATAATACAATGACAATAGGGTGGGGAAGTATAAGTTATATTTGGCGCAAGCCAATTTTCATGGTGATGGTGCGCTACTCAAGGCATACATATGAGATGCTCAGTGGGGCCGGAGAATTCACAGTTAGTATCCCTTTTGGGGATGAATTTAAAAAAGAACTAGCTCTTTGTGGAACAAAATCAGGTCGGGATCTAGATAAATTTCAAAGTTGTAACTTCCCAAAAGCAAGGGCAAACAAGGTTAATGCGCCTCTTATTTTAGGATGCAACTTGCACTATGAGTGTCAAGTCGTTTATAAACAAGTTTTAGAGCCAGGGGCCCTAGATTCAGAGATGAGTAATAAGTTTTATAAAGATGATGATGTACATGTGTTATTTTACGGAGAGATTCTAGGAACATACTTAGAATAAAGATGAAATGATTAAAGGAGCAGACATGAGATTAAATAGTTATATTAGTTCTACAGGGATATGCTCGAGAAGAGAAGCAGATAAACTAATAGAGCAGGGAAGAGTACAGATTAATGACCAAATCGCGGTTTTAGGCACGAGAGTAAAAGAGGGAGACCAAGTTGCAGTAGATGATAAAATCCTAGAGCAAAAAGAAAATAATGTCTATATTGCCTTCAATAAACCTGTTGGTATTACTTGCACAACAGAAAGACATATTCAAGGGAATATAATTGATTTTATTAATTACCCAGAAAGGATTTTTCCAATTGGTCGGTTAGATAAGGACTCAGAAGGGCTCATTCTTCTAACCAACGATGGCAGTATTGTAAATAAAATTCTCAGGGAAGAAAACAACCATCATAAAGAATATATTGTTACTGTCAATAAGCAAATGTCCAATGGGGTAAGGATTTTTAATCCTGTTAAAAAAGAACATACCATAACAAAGAAATGCCAAATAGAGAAAATAAATGATTGCAGTTTTAAAATTACTTTATCCCAAGGATTAAATAGGCAAATTCGTAGAATGTGTTCTCATTTTGGATACAGTGTGGTAAAGCTAAAACGTATTAAGATTATGGACATTACCTTAGATGGTATAGCAATGGGTAAATGGAGATACTTAACTGAAGCCGAGTTAGGACAAATAGGAAGATAAAAAGAAGGACCCACTAATATTAGTGTGTCCTTCCTTTGCATAGCAATAAATTTATTTCATTTCTACAGTATATTTGCCGCGTAATTCATCTTGTTTAGCGGTATATACTTCATTCTGCTTAGCAGCAGTCGCTTGTTGTTTTACTTGGTCTTTTACATCATCAAAGGAAACAGCTTCTGGGTTATTAATAGAATCAAGCTGTATAATGTGGTAACCAAATTGAGTTTGCACAGGTTCACTGATTTCACCTGGCTTCATATTAAAAGTAGCTTCTTCAAATTCAGGAACCATTCTTCCTCTTGTGAATTCTCCAAGGGCGCCACCTTCATCTTTTGAAGGGCATGATGAGTACTTCTTTGCAGCATCTGCAAAAGCAAGTCCATTCTTGATTTCTTCTAATACTTGGTCAGCAGTTTCTTTATCTTCTACTAAGATATGACTTGCTACAGCAGATTGTTCTGATTTAAACATATCTGGATTATCATCAAAAAATGCTTTAACTTCTGCGTCATCTACAGTAACCGATGTCATTAATTGGTTAGCTGCATATTGGATTAATAAGGACTTTTCCATTTGCTTTAATACGGTTTGGAAAGCCTCTTCATCTGCAAGCTTGTTCTCCATTGCTTCTGAATAGAGTAGCTCTTGAGCTACAATTTCAGTTAATAAGTGTGCTTTGCCCTCTTCACTTTGAAACTGAGCAGCATTCTGTCCTAAGTTCTGCATCAGTGAATAGACGTCTGAATCTTGAATTTCTCTACCATCTACAATTGCTAATACTTTATCTTCCATTTGGAATTCTCCTTTATAATTAAATTAAGAGGCAATGATGCCCCCCTGTTATCCCTATATTAGTCTACCATTAATATGGTAAATTGTAAAACAAATATTTATACTGTGAAAATTAAAAAGTAAATATCATACTGAAGGAAATGTGGTATACTACTAGCCTAAGAATAAATATAAAACGAGGTATTATATGAACAATATAAAATTTAAAGAATATGGTTTAGAAGAAGAAATATTAAAAGCTCTAAAAATCTTGAAATTTAACAAGGTAACAGAAGTTCAAAGAGAAGTAATCCCTATAGCTCTTAACAATAAGGATATAATCGTTAAATCTCAAACAGGCAGTGGTAAGACAGCTGCTTTTGCTATTCCAATTTGCCAAATGATTGACTGGGAAGAAAATAGGCCACAGGCTCTTATTCTTACCCCAACAAGAGAACTAGCCATTCAGGTTAAAGAAGATATCAGTAACATTGGTAAGTTTAAAAGGCTAAAATCCCTGGCTATATATGGTAAATTTCCTTTTATTCGTCAGGAGAAAGAACTTAAACAAAAAATGCATGTGGTTGTAGGGACACCAGGTAGAGTGCAAGATCATATAGATAGGGGTACGTTGGACTTAAGTGCTATTGAGTACCTTGTTATAGATGAGGCTGACGAGATGCTTAGTATGGGCTTTTTAGAAGTAGTAGAATCCATTATAGGAGCAAGCCCTAAAAAGCGAATGACCATGCTATTTTCTGCAACATTGCCTGAAGATATAAAAAGGTTATCGGAACAATATATGAAAGATCCAGCTTATATCGAAATTAAAGGAACAGGTCTTACAACACAAAACATTCAGCATCGCAGATACGAAGTGGCTGAGAAAAATAAGATGGCGTTGTTAGAAGACATTACAATCATAGAAAATCCAGACAGCTGTATTATTTTTTGTAACACCAGGGAAAAGGTAGACCAAGTAGAGCAAGATCTAGCTAGAAAAGGCT
>CAYRAL010000123.1:0-4669 GCA_964422235.1 uncultured Candidatus Epulonipiscium sp.
GATCTGCTCTTAGCTGTCTATGTCGAAAAACATCCAATTTTTGAAAGACAAGATAATGATATTTATTGTAAAATACCAATAACCTTTGTTCAAGCGACACTTGGTACTGAGCTTTCAGTTCCTACCTTAGATGGCAGTGTAAAACTGACCATACCAGAAGGAACCCAAACAGGTAGCGTATTTAGATTGCAAAATAAAGGAATTCCTCATATTAGAAATAAGAAAAACAGGGGCGTTCAATATGTAGAAGTCTATATTGAAGTACCAAAAGGTCTAAAAGAAAAACAAAAAGAACTCTTAAAAGAATTTGCAGCAGCAACAGGTGATCATCAACCAGAACAAAAAGGATTTTTTGATAAAGTAAAACAATTATTTGACTAAAATTACTTAAGTTAATATAAGGAGATAAACAGCGTGAATTATACTCAGCTAGCAATTGAAACAACAACAGAAGCCGTAGAAGCCATAAGCTACCTCTTAATGGAGCAAGGGGTTGGAGGGGTTGAAATAGAAGATCCACAAGACCTCTTAATGTCCACTAAGAGTCCAACGTCTTGGGACTATGTAGAATCTGAACTGACAAATCGGGATCCTAATAAAGTTATAATCAAAGCATACTTTCCAGAACATGTCAATCATATTGAAAAAATAGCTGATCTTAACATTAAAATAGATGCAATGAGAGAGTATTTAAATGTTGGAAGGGGCACCATATTAACAGTCCATATGGAAGAAGAAGAATGGGCTAATGAGTGGAAAAAGTATTATAAACTCACGCCAATCGGTAAGAACATTATAATCAAACCAACATGGGAAGCATACACACCCCAAAGTGATCAAGAAATCATTATTGAACTAGACCCAGGAATGGCTTTTGGAACAGGAACCCATGAAACCACATCAATGTGCATGGAACTTTTAGAACACTATATCAGGCCGCATGATATGGTTTTAGATATAGGAACAGGTAGTGGAATTCTTGGCATAACAGCGGCCAAACTAGGTGCCAAGCAAGTTATCGGTGTAGACTTAGATCAAACAGCAGTTAAAGTAGCAGAAGAAAACATTGAAGAAAACAAAGTTTCGAACATAATGGAAGTAAGATACGGTGATCTTTTAGAAGTCGTCAAAGAAAAAGGGAACATTGTTGTGGCAAATATTATAGCAGATGTTATTATTCCTTTAAGTCAAACTGTCACAAATGTTATGCTAGAAGATGGCTTGTTTATATCCTCAGGGATTATTGAAGATAGAATTAATGATGTAAGACAGGCAATAGAAATAAATTTTGATATTATAGAAATCATAAGAAAAGGCGAGTGGGCTGCTATTGTAGCCAAGAAAAAAGGTGAATAAATGCCAAGGTTTTTTGTCCAGCCAGACCAAATAAAAGAAGATAAAATTGAAATAACAGGACAGGACGTCAGGCATATTCGTGATGTCCTACGTCTTGATTGTAATGACCCAATTGAAATTTGTAATGGTCAAGGTATTGATTTTGATTGTATGATTGACCAAATCAATCAGGAAAGCATTATAGCCAAAGTTTTAAGTCAAAGGGATTCAAAATCAGAGCCTAAAACTAAGGTGATCTTATTTCAATCCCTTATTAAAGGTGACAAAATAGAATGGGTCATACAAAAGTCCATTGAAATTGGCGTAGCTGAGATAATGCCTATGCAAACAAGCTACTGCGTATCTAAGATGGACCAATCCAAAAAGTCAGATGCTAAAGTAAGTAGATGGAATAAAATTGCAAGCTCAGCAGCCAAACAAAGTGGTAGAGGTATTATTCCCAAAGTTGCTAGGCCAATAACATTTGCTAAGGCACTTGAGCTTTGCCAAAAAATGGACTTAGGCCTTATCGCATATGAAAAAGAGAATCAAAAAAACTTAAGGTCCCAGTTACAAGGTTTAGAGGGCAAGACCATCGGGGTTTTAATTGGTCCAGAAGGCGGATTCACTAAAGAAGAAATCCTTAAGGCGCAAGGAGCTGGTGTCAAGGCTATCACCTTGGGGCCTAGGATTTTAAGAAGTGAAACAGCTAGTATAACATTGCTATCAAATATATTATATGAACTAGGAGAGATGGACCTATGATTTACCTAGACAATGGTGCTACAACACAGCCATTACCAATTGTAGTTAGCAAAATGATGGAAGTAATGTTGGAGGACTATGGCAACCCTTCTTCCTATCATACAATGGGCCTAAGGGCAGAAAAACATATAAAACAAGCATCTGATTACTTTTCTAAACTCTTACAATGCTCTCCAGGGGAAATCATCTATACATCAGGTGGGACAGAATCTAATAATATGGCTATTATAGGAACGGCCCTGGCTTATAATCGCACTGGAAAACGTATTATTACCACTAAGATAGAACATGCTTCTGTCCATGAGTCTTTTAAATACTTAGAAGAACAAGGATTTGAAGTGATTTACTTATCCGTTGATTCTAGTGGTTATATCGATTTAGAGGAGCTAGTTTCCACTATTAATGATGAAACCACACTGGTTAGTATGATGCATGTTAATAATGAACTAGGAACCGTGCAAGATATAGAGCAAATCGGTCAAGTGATTAAGAAAAAAAATAAAAATACAATTTTCCATGTAGATGCCGTTCAATCTTTTACGAAAGTACCGATCAATCGGCGAACTAGCCAAATTGATTTATTAAGTGTGAGTAGTCATAAGATTTATGGCCCTAAAGGTGTAGGATTATTATATAAAAATAAAAATGTAAAAATGAATTCCATATTATTTGGTGGTGGACAACAAAAAGGATACCGCTCTGGTACAGAGAATGTACCGGGAGTTGTAGGAATGCATATAGCTGCCCTAGAGATGATGGGCCGTTTTGATGAGCATACAAGGGCAATGAGTCATCTAAAACAAGGCTTAGCCAATAGCATACTGAGTACTATAGAGGGCACATACATTAATGGGCCAGATATAAAAGACGGAGCAGCTCATATTCTAAATATTGGTTTTGAAGATATAAAAGCAGAAGTGCTCTTACATGCCCTAGAAGCTGCTGATATATATGTATCATCAGGATCAGCTTGTTCATCTAATAAACAAGCTACTAATTCAGTACTAGAATCTATCGGAAAAAGCAAAGAACAATTAGACCAGGCCATTCGCTTTAGTTTGGGCATTAATAATAGCCAAGACCAGATTAACCAAACAGTTTTAGTGCTCCAACAAACCATACCAATGCTGCGTAAGGTTTTGAGCCTAGGAGGAAGAAAATGAAAGATAAAATGAAAAATATTTATTTAATTAAATATGGTGAAATAGCAATTAAAGGTAAAAATAGATATATATTCGAAAATTCACTTGTAGACACGGTCAAAAAGAATCTTAAGCAATTAGGAGAGTTTAATGTTTGGAAAGAGCTTGGCAGAATTATAGCAGAACCTGAAGATAATTCCGCAGATCCTATGGTAGTCATTCAGACATTACAACGTATTTTTGGTATAGTAGGCGTTGCATACGGGCATAAAGTTGATGATGTATCAATGGATTCCATTTATGAATTGGCTTTAACCCATATGACCACAGTCTATGGAGAAGAATCTCACACATTTAAAGTGCAAACAAGAAGATCAGATAAAAAATTCCAATATGACTCTATGGAAATCTCTGCAATGGTAGGGGCACACTTGCTGAATAACATGCCAGGACAACTGACAGTAGATGTTCATAAGCCAGAGATTAGGCTGACAGTGGAGCTTAGAAGATCCTTATATATATACTCCAAAACTTATAAAGGTGCAGGAGGAATGCCGACAGGAACCAGTGGGAAAGCCATGCTCCTTCTGTCAGGAGGAATTGATAGCCCAGTAGCAGGATGGATGATTGCAAAACGTGGCGTAGAATTAGAAGCTGTCTACTACCATAGCCCACCTTATACCAGTGAAAGAGCCAAACAAAAGGTTTTAGATCTTGCTGAGAAGGTTAGTCTATACTGTGGCAAGATGAATGTTCATGTGGTTAATTTTACAGATATCCAAATGGCCATTAATGAAAAATGTCCACCAGAGCAGCTAACCATTATTATGAGAAGAATCATGATGCAAATTGCAGAGCGTCTTGCAGCCCTTAAAAACTGTCATGCTTTAATTACAGGTGAAAGCATCGGGCAAGTAGCAAGTCAAACCATTCAAAGCTTGGCGGTGACAAATGCAGCAGTTGACTTACCAGTATTTAGACCACTTATAGGCTTTGATAAAGAAGATATTGTAGACATATCTAAAAAAATAGATACTTACGATATATCAATATTACCTTATGAGGATTGTTGCACCTTATTTATACCAAGGCATCCTCAGACAAAACCTAAATTAAAATATATCCAAAGATCAGAAAGAGCCCTAGAAGACTTTATTGAAGAAATGATCCAAAAATCAATTGATGAGATGGAAACCATAACAATATAAAAAAAGTCCACTGTAAGGTGGACTTTTTATAAATTATGATTATTTAGTTATATATTCATCAATCAGCGGCAGAAGCTCGTCTATAATTGTATCATTATAGATATCTAGCTTGAGTGGCTTACTGAGATCTAAACTAAAGATCCCCATAATTGATTTTGCATCAATTACATATCTACCCGAAGATAAATCAAAATCACCATCATATTGGGTAATGATATT
>CAYRAL010000124.1:0-3064 GCA_964422235.1 uncultured Candidatus Epulonipiscium sp.
CCTATTTGGGGCGTAACAGCTAATATTCTTAAACAGTTCGCTTTGCAACATCCAACCACTAACACAATCTTTAATGAGGTGACAAAATGAGTGATATATTTGATTTAGTACAGTCGCAACATGAGTTTTTTTATTCCAACACAACAAAAGGTTTAGATTTTCGTATCTCTCAACTTAAGGCTCTGCACAAAACAATTAAAAACCATCAAGAAGAAATTGTAGAAGCACTTTATAAAGATTTTAAAAAACCCCCCTTTGAGTCTTTTGCTACTGAAATCTACACAGTACTAGAAGAAATCAAGTATTTTATAAAGCATTTGCCTAAACTTTCCCAATCTAGGAAAGTGCCAACGCCTGTGATTAATTTTTTATCCACTAGTTCTATTACACCTGAGCCTTACGGTGTATGCCTGATTATATCACCTTGGAATTATCCCTTTCAGTTAGCCTTGTCTCCTCTTATTGGAGCAATCGCTGCCGGTAACTGCGCCATAATCAAGCCATCAGAATATTCACCCCATACCACTGAGCTTCTAAAAAACATTCTTAAAGACATCTATCCTCGTTGCTATGTGAGTGTTGTAGATGGTGATGAAACAGTCGCTAAGGAGTTACTTAACCAACCTCTTGATTACATCTTTTTTACAGGCGGTACGGAAGTCGGTAAAAAAATCATGCTAAAAGCAGCCCAACATTTAGTTCCTCTTACTTTAGAATTAGGGGGCAAAAGTCCAGCTATTGTAGATTTTGATGCTCATATTCCAACGGCTGCAAAACGTATTGTATGGGGCAAGTTTATTAACTGCGGGCAAACTTGTATAGCCCCAGATTATCTTTTAGTCCATGAAAAAGTAAAAGACCAACTTTTATACCATATGGCTAAAAATATTATTAGGTTTTATACCGTTACCCCTGAGTATAGTCCTAATTATGCCAGAATAATTAATGAACATCACTTTGACCGATTAGTTAATTATATCGACCAAGACAAACTATTTTATGGGGGACAAGTTAATCGGGATGATTTATTTATTAGTCCTACCATTCTCCATCATATCACCTTAGAAGACTCCGTTATGGAGCATGAAATCTTTGGACCTATCTTACCTGTTATGACATTTGATGATTTATCTAATGCTGTAGCCACTGTTCAAAGTAAGCCTAAACCTCTTGCCCTATACTATTTTGGTGAAAATAAAAAAAGAACCGCTTATATAAAAAGCAGTATCTCTTTTGGGGGTGGTTGTATCAATGATACGATTATGCACGTTGCCTCTAGTAATCTTCCTTTTGGGGGCGTTGGCTATAGTGGCATGGGTAGTTATCACGGAAAGGCTAGCTTTGATACTTTTTCTCATTATAAAAGCATGATCAATAAATCAACTTCCTTTGATCTTCCTTTCCGTTATCCGCCTTATAAAGGTAAAATTGGGTTTTTGAAAGGCTTTACAAATTTGTAAAACCTTCACCCATTACTTCATGGAGCTGTTGAACCGTTACAAAAGCATTAGGGTCTATAGCACTCATATGATTTTTAAGTTGTATAAACTGCCTTCGATTAACAACTGTTGTGATAACTTCTCGGTTTTCACTAGAGTAGGCACCTTTTGCAGCGTATACGGTTGCACTTCTATCTAAGTCATTGATGATATAATCAGTGACTTCTTTGGTTTGGGAAGAAATAACCGTTACAAATTTAGCAACATTAAATCCTGCTACTATATAATCTACTAAATAACCATTAAGTATAATCCCAAGTAAAGCATATAGTCCTTTTTCTATACCAAAAACACCTACTGCTGCACATATTATAAAAAAGTCTGCAATTTGCAATGCTTTTCCAATATTCATTGGAAAGAACTTTGTAATAATTTTAGCTACTATATCTGTCCCCCCCGAAGATGCCCCTTGATTAAAGATCATTGCTTGCCCTATACTGGTTAAAATCATTCCAAAAATCAGTACAATTAAGGTATCTTGGCTAATAGCAGCTGTAACAAAGACTATTTTTTCATATAAAACCATGGATAGGGATATGGTTAAACTAGAGTATATAGTTTTTACACCAAAGCTTTTTCCAATAATTAAAAACCCTATCATAAACATTATAATGTTGAGGACTAACATAATAATCCCTATTGGCATACTTGGCAGTAACTCTTTAATAACAATAGATAAACCACTTATTCCCCCAACCGCTAGCTTTGCTGGTGCAAGGAAAAAATATAATGCAGCAGAAATTAGTAAAGATCCTATTGTAATAATTAAATAACCTTTTATATTCTTTTTTATATTATCATTCATCTTATCCGCTCTTTCCATATTGACTTTTATTTTTGTTAATTAATTCTTGTTTTTCCATTCGTGACAGTTTTTTTATCTCATACTCCCTGCTCATTGCTTCACTTTTTGTATGATAAGTTTCAACATGTTTTAAGATAACCGGGATTCTTCCTCTGGTGTACTTGGCTCCCTTACCTTCATTATGTGTAATTATCCTTTTTTTAATATCATTTGTGTAGCCTGTGTAGTATGTTCCATCATTACATTCTACTATGTAAACATAATTCATAAATAGCCTCCTTAATGTGCATAGAACCATAATAATTGCATAAACTATATAGTAATTATCCTAGAAGGAGGTTTCATATGCCCTTACTTTGTAATAGCAAACATGTTTTTCCTGGTAGCAATACACCTTTAGGTTTTCATTCTTACTATAATAACATTATCTCCCAAGAAAGCGCAAATAAAATTTTCATTATTAAAGGTGGTCCTGGTACTGGCAAGTCTTCTTTTATGAAAAAGATTGCCAACCATTTTGCAGACCAAAAGATTGATGTGGAATACCATCACTGCTCCGCTGATCCAAATTCTCTAGATGCTATTGTTATTATTCCCGCTGGCGTTGCGATTATAGATGGGACATTCCCTCACTCAATTGATCCCCAAACTCCAGGGGCAGTGGATGAAATTATTAATTTTGCTCCTTTTTGGGATGGAGATGCTATTAGGGCAAATAAAAACAATATTGTTAAAAGCAATATGAAAAGAAAACATTTGT